>NZ_CP076361.1:1587500-1822500 GCF_018798885.1 Gemmobacter fulvus
GACGGTGTGATGATCGGGCGACATCATGGCAATCGGGCGATCCGCAATCACCCGGTCCAGATCGTGCCGTGTCACCGGCGCGCCCAGGATCTCATACGAGGCCCCCTGCGCCATCAACAGCGCGCTGTCGGGATGTTGCTGCGCATAGGCGGCAAAGGCGGCCTTCAGCGCATCGAAACCGTACAGCCCACCAATCTGCAACTGCACCAGCTCATTGCCGCCCAGCACCAGATGCAGATGGCTTTCCACGAACCCCGGCAGCACCGTGCGCCCGCCTGCATCAATGACCTGCGTGTCAGGCCCGGCGAGCGCGGCAATCTCGACCACCGACCCCACGGCGATGATTTTCCCTTTGGCAATCGCCACCGCCTCGGCGCGCGGGGTCGCGCTGTCCATGGTCAGCACACGGGCATTGGTCAGGATCATATCGGTCATCGGTCAGGCGTCCTTCACGTCGGGCGACAGGGTTTCGGCAATGGCGCAGAGCATTTCGAACAGGATCGACGCGCCCAGAAAGGCCGTCCCCCCCGAAGGGTCAAACGGGGGGGACACCTCGACCAGATCCGCCCCCACGATCTTGACACCGCGCAGGCCCTGCGCCGCCTGCAAGGCTTGCCAGGAATTCGGGCCGCCCACCTCGGGCGTGCCGGTGCCCGGGGCAAAGGCCGGATCCACAAAGTCGATGTCATAGCTGACATAAGTATCGCCCGTCCCGGCGATGGCCCGAGCCTCTGCCATCACATCTTCCACGCCACGGGCATGAAACTCTTCGATCGGAATCACGCGGATGCCGACGGCACGGGCGAAATCACGGTCCTCACCATCATAGGTGGTGCCGCGAATGCCGATCATGCACACCCGCTGTGGATCCAGCAAACCTTCCTCCACCGCGCGGCGGAACGGCGTGCCATGCGTGTAAAGCGTGCCGCCGAAATAGCTGTGGAACAGGTCTGTATGGCTATCGAAATGGATCATGCCCAGCGGATGATCCTGCGCCAGGGCCCGCAGGATCGGCAGGCTGCACAGATGGTCGCCCCCGGCGGTCAGCGGCACGATGCCAACGGCGCGCACCCGGCCATAAAACGCCTGCATCCGCGCCATGCTGTCCATCAGATCGGCAGGGTTCGGCGCCACATCACCCAGATCGGCGCAGCGCACCCGCTCGAACGGGCGGACCCCGGTCAGGCCGTTCTGCGCGCGCATCATGGTCGAGGCATCGCGCAATTGCCGGGGACCGTGGCGCGGGCCGGGGCGGTTGGTCGTGCCGCCATCCCAGGGCGCGCCGATCAGCCCCACCTGCACCTGCGCCAGACGCGGATCCTCCAGCGTGACATGCGGCAGGCGCATGAACGTCGGCACCCCGGCGTAGCGCGGCAGGTCAAAGCCGGAAACCGGCTGGAAAAAACGGCTGTCATCGGCGGTCATGCTGTGGCCTTTCCTTCATGCCCGGGCATCCAAGCAGCCGCCTTGCGCTTTGTCATGCCCGGAAACGACGCCCGAATGTCTCAGCCATACCGGCGGAAATCCCCACTGCCCCTTGACCAATGCCCGCCCCTGCCCCTTCTATCTGCCAAACCCGTGAACAGGACCGCACCATGACCCTCCCTGCCGAATCGCCCCGCCCCGCCGCCATGGGTGGCCGCTCCGTCATCGCACAGGATGTGCGGATCAAGGGCGACCTTGGCTCTGACGGCATCGTCGAAGTCATGGGCGAGATCGAGGGAAAGATCACCGCGCGCACCCTGGTCATTGGTGCCGAAGGTTATGTGAAGGGCGCCGTCATGGCCGAAACCGTGGATGTGCGCGGCCGGATGGATGGCCGCATCTCTTGCGTCACGCTGACCCTGCGCGCTGCGGCCCAGGTGAAGGCCGACAGCAGCTATTCCACCCTCAGCATCGAAAGCGGTGCCACGGTGGACGGACGGTTCAGCAAATCCAAGGCCTAACGCGGCGGAATCGAATAGGTCAGCCCGGCCCGCGCCACGGGCTGATCGCCACCGTCGGAATAGATCAGCACATCCGTCACCGCCAGCACCCGCCCCAGCTTCAACACGCGGGTGCGGGCCAGCAGATCGCGCCCCGCTTCGGGTTTGCGCATGAAATCCATGGCGCAATTGGTGGTCACCGCCAGCGCCACCGGCCCGATCCGCGCCAGAATGGCCAGATAGGCCGCCACATCGGCCAGCGCGAACATCGACGGCCCGGACACGGTGCCGCCGGGGCGCAAATGCCGCTCGGCCACCTTCAGCCGCACCACAAGCTCGGCCTCTGTCACCGCATCAATCGCAAAATCACCCGCCACCTGCGGGAATTGCTGCGCCAGAAACGCCGTCAGGCCCGCCGCCTGCATCACCAGTGCCATTCGCTTCCCTCCCCCGTCATTCCCCGGTAGCCTTTCGCCAAATGGGAGGAATGACAAGATGACTGACCTGCTTTTGCGCGAAGATCTTGGCCCGGTGGCGCGGCTGACGCTGAACGCCCCGACCAGCCTCAACGCCCTGTCGGATGCCATGCTTGGCACCCTGACCGAGGCCTTTGCCCGCCTTGCCACCGATAGCAGCATCCGGGTGGTGATCCTGCGCGGCGCGGGCAAGGCCTTCTGCGCCGGGCATGATCTGAAGGAAATGCAGGCCGCCCGTGCCGCCCCCGACAAGGGTGCCGCCTATTTTGCCGATCTGTTCACCCGCTGCGGCGCGATGATGCAGGCCATCCCCGCCCTGCCCCAGCCGGTGATTGCCGAAGTGCATGGCATCGCCACCGCCGCAGGCTGCCAGCTTGTTGCCTCCTGCGATCTCGCCGTGGCCGCAGCGGGCACGCGCTTTGGCGTGAATGGGGTGAATATCGGCCTGTTCTGCTCCACCCCGATGGTGGCGCTCAGCCGCAATGTGCCCGCCAAGGTCGCGTTCGAGATGCTGACCACGGGCGAGTTCATTGATGCCGAACGCGCGCGCGAGGTGGGTCTTGTCAATCGCGTGGTGCAGCAGGGCGATCTGGAACAGGAGAGCCTGCGCCTTGCCCAGACCATCGCCGCAAAGCTTGGGGCGGCGGTCAAGATCGGCAAACGCGCCTTTTATGACCAACTGCCGCTGCCGCTGGCCGAGGCCTATGCGCATACGGCGGCGGTGATGGCAGAAAACATGCTTTGGCGCGATACGCAGGAAGGGATTCAGGCCTTTCTGGAGAAGCGCCCCCCGGATTGGCAGGTCTGACCGGCAGGCGGGGCCTCGCAAGGCCCCGCGCCACGGGGTTACAGCCGCACGGCGATGCGGCCCTTCAGCCGCCCCTCCAGCAAATCCGCCGCGAGTTTCGGCAAGGCGCGGAAGTCATGCGTCTCGCTCAGCTCGGCCAGCAGGCCACGATCCAGCTCTGTCGCCAGCCGCGCCCAGGCCCGCTCACGCCGCGCCATCGGCACCATCACCGAATCCACGCCACGCAGGGTAACACCGCGCAGGATGAACGGATAGACCGTCGTCTCAAGCCCGCCGCCACCCGCCATGCCACAGGCGGCCACGATCCCGTCATAGCGCGTCTGGGCAATGGCATCAGCGAGCAAGGCCCCGCCTGCCACATCCACCACCCCGGACCAGCGCTCTTTGGCCATCGGCCGCCCGCCTGCCGAAATCGCGTCGCGGCCCAGAACCTCTGCCGCGCCAAGGGCACGCAGAAACCCCTCCTGCTCGGCCCGGCCACTGACCGCGATCACGTGAAACCCGGCCCGCGCCAGCAGACTGACCGCCACGGCCCCCACCCCGCCCGAGGCCCCGGTGACCAGCACCGCATCGCGGCCCGGCTGCAACCCGTGATCGGTCAGCGCCATCACACACAGCATCGCTGTATAACCCGCCGTGCCGATCTGCATCGCCTGTTCGGTGCTGAACTCCGCAGGCAGCGGCTGCACCACGCTCTCGGGCATCCGCACCAGCTCGGAATAACCGCCCCAGCGGGTTTCCGACAGGCCCCAGCCATTGACCAGCACCTTGTCGCCGGCGGCAAAGCGGGCGCTGTCACTGCTGACCACCTCGCCCGCAAGATCTATGCCCAGCACCATCGGAAAGCTGCGGATGATCGGCGCGCGGCCCGTGATCGCCAGCGCGTCCTTGTAGTTCAGCCCGGAATGCGCCACCCGGATCACCACTTCCCCGGCGGGCCAATCCTCCAGCGTCAGCCCTTCAAAACCCACGGCATAAGCCTTGCCTTCGGTGACCCGCGCCACCAGCGCCCGTGTGGCCGTCATGCTGCATCCCCCCGCACGGCGGCGGCCAGCGGATCTGGCAAGGCAAATTCCTGCAACAGCCGCACCCGCGCCGACTCTGACATCTTGCGGGCGGTCTTTGCGACGATGTCCACCACATCTTCATCCGCATGTTTTGCCGCAAAATCCGCGAAATAATGGCGGATAAACACAAAGCAGATCACGTCTTCCAGCGCCTGCACCTCGGCATCGCGTTTGATGCCCTCCTTGCGCAGCAACACACCGACGCGGGCCTGCGCCGCGGCGTCATAACCCGCCTCGGCCATGATCCCCGCTACGCGCTCTGCATGACGGCGGCCCTGTTCGCGCCGCCAGTCCAGATACCCCGCCTTGCCCTCAGGATAATCCGCACGCGGCAGCAGCCAGCGTTCCACATGCTGCCCGCGCGCAGCGATCTGCAGGACATCGCTCGCCTCAGGCACCAGCCGCGCCAGTTCCGCACTCATCCGCTGACCATAGAGCAAGGCCGCAGGCTGCCCGGTCTCGACATGCGGGTCTGCGCTGTTTGCCGCGTCAATTGCAGCCAAGGCGCTGTTCAGATCTGCCATGATCCCCCTCCTTCTTTGCCCTGATCCTGCGCTGCGGGCGCGGTTCATGCAAGCCACCGCGCACAAACGAAAACGCCGCCCCGAAAGGCGGCGGATCCGGTGAGGGCCGATCTATTCGGCCACGATCAGCTTGGGTTTGCTTTCCGGTGGCGGACGGCGGTTTTCCAGCTGTGACAGCCGCGCCTCCATCGCCGTCAGCTCCGCCGTCATCACCTCGGGCGACAGGGTCTCCGGCTCCACTTCCTTGCTGCCGATCATGGTGCGCGTCAGCCGGAACAGCAGGCGCGACAGATCATCCATGATCAGGAAGAAGGCAGGCACCACCACCAGCGACAGCACGGTCGATACGATGATCCCGCCGATCACCGCCGTTGCCATCGGCGCGCGGAACGAACCGCCCTCGCCCACCCCCAGCGCCGAAGGCAACATGCCCGCCGACATGGCAATCGAGGTCATCACGATGGGCTGCGCCCGTTTGTGCCCCGCCTCCATCACCGCTTTTACCCGGTCCATGCCCTGCCGCCGCATCTCGATGGCGAAGTCGATCAGCAGAATCGCGTTCTTGGTCACAATCCCCATCAGCATCAGGATCCCGATCATCACCGGCATCGACACCGCCGAGGATGTCAGGATCAGGGCCGCCGCCACCCCGCCAATGGCCAGTGGCAACGACAACAGGATGGTAAAGGGCTGGATCACGCTCTTGAACAGCAGGATCAGCACCGTCAGCACCAGCATCAGGCCCATAATCATGGCATTGCCAAAGCTGCCCATCAGTTCGGCCTGAATTTCGGCATCGCCCGATTCCGCCACGCGGACCGAGGGAGGCAGTTCCACACTGTCGGTGATTTCCTTGAACCGCGCCGAGGCTGTGCCCAGCGCCACCCCCACGGGCAGGTTGGCCCCGATGGTGGCGCGGCGTTCGCGGTTCAGACGTTCGACCAGCGACGGCCCTTCGGCAATGCGGATATCCGCCACCGTGTTCAGCGGCACCGAAGCGCCGGTGCCCGTCGTCACCCGCAGCGCACCGATGCGCGCCAGATCGGTGCGCGTCGCATCATTCAGCCGCACGCGCACCGGCACCAGCCGGCTGTCAATCGACAGTTTCGCCAGCGCCGCATCCACATCGCCAATCGTCGCCACGCGCACCACCTCGGCAATTGCCGCCGTGGTCACGCCCAGCCGCGCCGCCTCGGCCAGCTTTGGTTCGATCTGCAATTCCGGCCGCGGCAAAGCGCCTTCCGACGCCACATTAGCCAGCAGCGGATCGCCGGTCAGCGCCGCCTCCAGCCGCGCCACCGCCGTATTCAGATCCGCCTCATTGTCCGACAGGATCGAAAAGGACAGATCGCGTTCGCCCCGGTCATTCAGCTTGAACGCCCGCACATCCGGCACATCAGCGATACGCTCAAAGATCTCGGCTTCGATCTCGTTCTGCGGGCGCAACCGGCCCTTGCTTTCTACATCCGGCACGATCATCGCCAGACCGGGCACGGAATTGCCGATCTGAGACAGTTTCAGCAGCAGTGAATGATCCAGCTTTTCCAGAATGACCGTCACCGAGGCCCGGCGAATGTCGCGGTCGCCGGTGGGCGACGAGCCGCCCAGCACAAAGACATTCTCCACCCCTTCGATATCCTTGATGTGATCCCGCATCAGGGTGGTGGTCTTGTCGGTGTCATCCAGTGTCGCTCCCGGCGGCAATTCCACACTGATGGCCACGCGGCTCACATCCTCGGGCGGCAGGAAACTGCCCGGCACTTGCAGCATGAAATAGACTGAAACGGCCAGAATCATGATGGCGCTGACCATCGTCAGATACTGGTGCCGCGTGGTCAGGGCCACCAGCCGCAGATAGCGCCGCATCACCGGGCCATCCTGATGGTCGTGCTCGCCCATCGCATCCTTGGCGCGCATCAGATAGGCCGCCATCAGCGGTGTGATCAAACGCGCCACCAGCAGCGAAAACAGCACCGAAATCGCCACTGTCAGACCGAATTGCCGGAAATACTGCCCCGGAATACCGGGCATGAAGCTGACCGGCACAAACACGGCGATGATGGTAAAGGTGGTCGCAATCACCGCCAGCCCGATTTCGTCCGCCGCCTCGATCGACGCGCGATAGGGCGATTTGCCCATGCGGATGTGTCGCGCGATATTCTCGATCTCCACAATCGCGTCATCGACAAGGATCCCTGTCGCCAGCGTGATCGCAAGGAAGCTGACCAGATTGAGCGAGAAGCCCAGCATATCCATGATCCAGAAGGTCGGCACCGCCGACAGCGGCAGCGCCACCGCCGCGATCAGCGTCGCCCGCCAGTTCTTCAGGAAGGCCAGCACCACCAGAACCGCCAGAATCGCGCCCTCGATCAGCGTATGCAGCGCGCTCTCATAGTTGCCATAGGTGTAATACACCGTGTCATCGACCAATGAGATACCGACATCCGGGTGCTTTTCGCGCAGGCGGTCCAGCTCTGCATTGACCACTTCGGCCACCGAAACCTCGGATGCGCCCTTGGCGCGGAACACCGCAAAAGTCACCACCTGATCGCCGTTGAAGCGCGAGAAGGACCGCAGCTCCTCATAGGTATCGGTGATGGTGCCCAGATCCGACAGGCGCACATGCCGCCCGCCGCCCAGCGCAATGGTCGTGGCCGACAGCCGCTCCACCGTTTCGGCATTGCCCAGCGTGCGGATCGCCTGCTCGCCCGCGCCCAGTTCAGACCGGCCCGCGCCCATATCGGCATTCGTGGCCCGCAATTGCGCGCTGACCTGTTGCGCCGTGACGCCATAGCTGCCCAGCCGCACCGGATCGAGTTCGATGCGGATCTCCCGATCCGCGCCGCCATACCGATCCACCTTGCCGACGCCCGGCTTGCCCTGCAACGACCGGGTGATGGCATCATCCACGAACCAGGACAGCTCTTCCATCGTCATGTTCGGGGCAGAGACGGCAAAGGTCATGATCGCCTGACCTTCGACATCCACCCGGTTCACGATGGGCGGCTCCACATCGCCCGGCAGATCGCCGCGGATCTTGTCAATCGCGTCCTTCACATCCTGCACCGCCTTGTCGGTCGGCACTTCCATGCGAAACTCGACCAGCGTCTGCGAATTGCCATCCGACACGGTCGAGGTGACGTTTTTCACCCCGGCAATGCCCGCCACCGCATCTTCGACCTCTTTGGTGACCTGTGTTTCAAGCTCGGCCGGGGCCGCCCCGGCCTGCGACACCGAGACTGCCACCAAAGGCACGTCGATATTCGGAAAGCGGGTGATCGGCAGGTTGTTGAAGCTCTGCCAGCCCAGTACCATCAGCAGAACAAAGGCCAGAATTGGCGCAACCGGATTGCGGATGGCCCATGCGGAAAAGTTCATCGCCAATCCCTCACTGCGTTCCGGCCAGAACCGGGTTCACATGATCGCCGTCGCGCACAAAGGCGGCGGCCTTGGTCACAACGCGGTCGCCTGCCTGCACGCCGGTCAGGATCTCCACCATGCCCTGATCGCGGATCCCGGTCTGCACCGGCACCTGGCTGACCAGACCGTCCGGCTTGACGATCATCACGGTCGCCCCGTTCGGCCCGACGCCGACTGCCGTCACCGGCACCGCAAGCGCCTCATGTTCGGTCAGCAGGATTTCCGCATCGGCATACATGCCCGACCGCACCGTCCGCGCGTTTTCCAGCGTGATGCGTGCCGTTCCCAACCGGGTCGTGGTGTTCACGCCCGGCTCGACCAGCCGCACGGTGCCCTTCAGCGGTTCGGACGCGCCAACCGTCGTGATCCGCGCCGTCATGCCCGGTTGCAGCCGCACCAGATCGGCCTCGGCAATCTCGGCCCGCAGTTCCAGCGCGCCATCGCGCATCAGGGTGAACATCGGCAGCCCGGCGGCAGAGGCCACCGCACCGATCTGGGCATTGCGCGCCAGAATCTCGCCCGCCACCGGCGCGACGACACTGGTCCGCGTCAGGCTCAGCTCCACATTGGCCAGCTGCGCCTCGACGAGCTCCACCTGCGCGCGCGCCGCCTCCAGCACCTGTGCGGCCACCGTCACCCGCGCCGTAGCTGAAACCGCCGCCGCCTGCGCCTGTTCAAGCGCCGCTTGCGAAGCGCTGCCATTGGCCTTCAACGCCTTGGTACGGGCCGCAACCCGCTGTGCCTCATCCGCCGAGGACCGGGCCTCCAGCACCTGCGCCTCGGCCTGCGCAATCGTGGCCCGCGCCGAGGCCATCGATGCCTTCAGCTGGCTTTTCTGCAATTCAAGCGAGGTCAACGACAGCCGGGCCAGCACCTGCCCAGCCTCGACATAATCGCCCACTTCCGCCTCCAGCGCCTCGATCGGCTGGCCTTCGATCAACGGTTGCACCAGAATTTCTTCCACCGCCCCCACCAGCCCGCCCGCAATCACGCGGTCCTGCAAGGACATGGTTGTGACCTCAGACACGGTGATCGCCGGCAAGACCGCCACCTGTTGTGGCGCAGTTTCGGTTGCGGCCTCGGACCATGCCCCGCTGGGCAGCCCCACTGCCAGAGCCATCACAATACCCAGTTCAATCGCGCGCATCATCAAAGCCCTTTGCTTTCGCCGCCGAAACTTCATCCAGAATCATATCAACCATACGCTGCACCAATGCGGTAAGATCACTGCGGCATCTTTGCCCATCGGCCTGCGCCTGAATCGCCGTCGTCTTGATCAGCATGACCACCATCGCCGCATGGGCGGCAAAGCGGCGCGCGGCCTCGGCCTCGGGCACGCCCGCAATCAGCGCAAAGGCATTGACCAGATAGCCCTGCACCCCGCGCTCCATCTTGCCCACAACCGCGCCAATCTCGGGTTTGCGCTGTGCAGCGGCGGTAATCTCGGCCCAGAGCGGCGCATCGGGGCAGCCCATACATTCCTCGGCGATGCGCGCATGCAGCCCGCAACGCAGGGCCGCCAAAGGATCGGAGGCCGCCACGACATCGGTAAACTTGTCGCGCACATCTTCCAGATCGCGGGTGATGATCGCCTCGACCATCGCGGCTTTCGACGGAAAATAGCGGTAGAAATTGCCCACGCTCATCCCGGCCGCCCGTGCCAGATCCTGCATCGACGCGCCATCGAACCCCTTTTCGGCAAAGGTGTGACGGATATTGTCGAGGATTTCATATTCGCGCGGCCGTGGCGGCGCGTTTGACAGGGTTTGATCATCGGCCATCAGGGCCACAGGCTCCAGCGAGTCTAGCGAGTGAACGTTCATTCACACGGATGGCGAAACTTGTCCCTTCGGTCAAGTAAAACATGCTTTGCACATATGGTTTCAGGCCCGCGCCGGGCAATTTCTCCGCGCGAGCCGCACAAATGATACGCAAAAGGCAGAAAAGTTCAGCGCGCGCGCTGTTCGGCCCGCCGCCATGCCTCTTTTGACCAGGCCAAAGCCAACATCAGCAGAACCCCGGCAGAGATCACCGCCAGATCCAGCGCAAAGCTGGCGGGTAGCACGGTTTTGATGCCATTCGCCGTGTAGCACAGCACAACACCAAAGCCGAACACCGCCAGCCCATTGCGCCCCAGCAGGGCAAAGGGCGCGGCCAGCCGATGCGCGCAGGCCTGCCGCACGGCGGGAAACGCGCTCAGCACATAGGCCAGCGCCAGCGCATGGGTCAGGCGCGGCCCCGACAGATAGGTCTTGTCAAAGGCCATCACGAACCACGGCAGGTTCAGCCGGTCCTGCACGAACCACAGCACATGGCCAAACTCGTCCTGAATCGCCGGGAACTGCGCCACCCCCAGCCCCACAAGCAGCCAGGCCACCGCCAGCGCCAGCAGATCGCGCCGGACCGGCACCAGCCGCTGCCCCTGCTTGAGCTTGATACCGATCAGCAGCCCCAGCACGAACAGCAATTGCCAGCTGAGCGGGTTGAAGAACCACCCACCCTTGTTGGGAAAGGCCGGAAAGTTGATCCAGAACCGGGCTACCAGCGCCCAGACCAGCACCGAAACCGCCATGGTGCGCAGCGGCCAGCGCAACGCCGACCACAACAGCACCGGCCCGGCAAACAGCAGCACGGCATAGAGCGGCAGAATATTCGCATAGCCCAACTGATGGGTCAGCAGCGGGATACCGATCATGTATTGCAGCGGCTTCTTGTAACTGGCGCTGACCACATTCTTCTGCATCATCTCGAACCCGCCGAACCACAGCGCGGTTGCGGCGGCGATGCCCACCGCGATGACGGTGGTGACGATATGAACCTGATACAGGGTCCAGACCCGCCGCCACATGCGCCCGGTGCCCGCCCAGTAAGGGCCCGGCCCGGCAAAGAACTTCGCATAGGCCAGAGCCGCCGCGATGCCCGACATCAGAACAAACCCCTCTGCCGCATCGGAAAACCCGAAATTGCGCGAGGTGAGGTTTTCAAACACGGTGCCGGGCGTGTGGTTGATGAAGATCATCACCAGGGCCAACCCGCGAAACACGTCCAGCCGCAGATCACGGGCAGAGGAGGCCTCAGGATGCCGCATGAACGGCCTCCGGCACCAGCGAGATGTCCTTCATGGCGATCATGTCCCGTTCCCACAACGCCAGAATTTCCCGTTGCCGCCGCATCACCGGGGCTTCCTGCAAATCGGTGGGCGTCACGAACATGCCGCTTTGGGTCGGGCGGGATGACCAGCTGATGATCACCGGGGCCAGCATCATCGGCACCAGCACCGGCAGCATCCAGACCACCAGCCCGGGCGCCAGCATCCAGGTGCCGATCAGGCTCAGCACCCCGGTCGAGACCACCCAATGGCTTGCAGCCCAGGCCTCGGCCAGCGACAGCCGCGCATCACCGCGGTTGTTGGTGGGCCAGCCGCCATCGCGGCCCAGCAAAACCTGAAACACCGAGCGCGTCTGATAGGCCAGCAGCACGGGGGCGCTGATCGACGAAAACAGCAGCTCCGCCATCATCGACACAAACGCCCGCAGCGCACCACCAAAAGACTGCGCCCGCCCGCTCATCGCCGCATGCAGCGCCACGGCAAATTTCGGCAGGATCAGCAGGCCGAACACACCGATGGCCAGACCGATGGCCTTGGAGGTTTCCGCCTGCGGAAAGATCGGGAACGGCCAATAGGGCTCGGGGAAATAGTCAGGGGCGGGGGCGAAGAACGGCGCGGCAATGCTGGCCAGCATGAAGCCGATCCAGAACAGCGGCGAGATATAGGCCATGATGCCCTGAAAGAACACAAAGCGGCTCCAGGGCAGCAGGCCGGGGGCCAGCAGCAGCCGCGTATGCTGCAAATTGCCCTGACACCAGCGCCGGTCGCGTTTCGCGTGATCGACCAGATTTTCCGGCCCTTCTTCGAACGAACCGCCCAGATCGTCGTCCAGACGCACCCGCCAGCCCGCCCGCGCCAGCAGCGCCGCCTCCACATAGTCATGGCTCATGATATGGCCGCCAAAGGGCGGTTGCCCGGCCAGTTCCGGCAGGCCGCAGCTTTCGGCAAAGGCGCGCACCCGCACCATGGCGTTATGACCCCAGAACGGCCCGCTGCGGCCCTGCATCATCGCAAGGCCGCGCGCGAAGGCAGGCGAGTGGAAGGCCGCCGAAAACTGCATGGCCCGCCCGAAGCGCGTGCTGGCCCGCGTCACCACCGGCAGGGTTTGCAACAGGCCGATGTCCTGCTCTGCCTCCATCCGGCGCGCCATTTCGACGATTGTGGCACCTTCCATCAGGCTGTCGGCATCGAGGATCAGCGCAAGATCATAGGCTGCACCGGATTTCTGGATGAAATCCTCGATATTGCCGGCCTTCTTGCCCTTGTTGTCGGTGCGGCGACGATAGAACATCCGCCCTTCGGCAGCGCGGTCCTTCAGCAAGCGCAGGAACCACAGCCGTTCGCGGGCCGCAATCGCGTCATTGCGGGTATCTGACAGGATGGCGATGTGGAACAGATGGCCATAGCCGGTGGCGTGCAGGCTTTCATCCATCGCCGATACGCGTGAAAACGTGGTCAGTGGATCCTCGTTATACACCGGCACCAGCACGACGCAGCGCGCGGTCAGCGGCCCGGCCAGCGTCAAACGCGGCGGCTCGGCGCGCGTGGTCAGGCCCATCAGGCCCTGCACCGCCCCCCAAGCCAGCCACCAGGTTGAAATCAGGATCAGGACAGCCCGCAGGATATCAATGAAATCCAGCCCGTCCGCCCAGCCGAATTGCAGGAACAGCATAAAGGCCCCAGCCCCTGCAATGAGGCTGAGCACAATCGCAACCCCGCGTGGCAGGGCGGCCGATCCGGCGCGCACCGCCGGGCTGGTCATTGATTACATCTCCTGACGCGGAGCCGTCATCAGATGAAGGCGCGTCAGCACAGCCCGCAGCCTGCCACGGTTGGCCGTTTCCAGGATCTGCTTGGGCATCACCATCGGCGCGGTGACCGGCGCCGCGATATCCTGCACGAGACGCTCGATCTCAGCGGCGGAAAGTGTCGTAATATTCTGCATCACGCGTTGATCCACTGATAGAGCCAGGTTTCAGAAAGCTTGCGTCCATAACCCGCAACATGGGCAACAAGTTCCACAGTCGCCCCCGCTTCAGCCCGCACATCGACGACAAGCCGCCAGATGTCGGTGCCCCAGACCCGCTGGAAGCTTTGCGAAATGATGTCGCCGTTATGCACCGTCAGCATCGGTTCGATCTCGGCATCGGCGGGCAGCGGTTGCAGCGGCCCCCCGGTGAAATCGACCACGAACTTGCGGGTGTTTTCGGCGCTTTCCACGCCCGAGACGCCACCGGCCCCCGAACGGGTTTCAAACACATAGCCGATATCCATGCGATCTTCGGGCGGCAGATTGCCCCAGCGCAGGCGATAGGCGAACTCTCGCGTGTCACCCGCCTTCACGGCCCCCTCCGGCGTCCAGAAGGCGACGATATTGTCATTCACCTCCAGCTCGGACGGGATTTCGACCAGCCGCACGATGCCCTTGCCCCAATCCCCGATCGGCTCCACCTCCAGCGAGGGGCGGCGTTCGTAATGCGCTTCCGCATCCTGATAGCTGTTGAACTCGCGGTCACGCTGATGCAGGCCAAAAGCCTTCGGGCTGGTTTCGCCGAAATGCGACCCGGCCAGACGCGGCGGATTATTCAGCGGCCGCCACAGCACATCGCCATCGGTGCGCGTGATGCGCAGGCCGTTGCTGTCATGCACATTCGGGCGGTAGTCATCGAATTCGGACCGGTTCTTTTCCGAGAACAGATACATCGAGGTCAGCGGCGCAATGCCAAGCTGTGCCACATCGGCGCGGAAGAACAGACGCGCTGTCACCTCCATCACCGTCTCTTCGCCGGGGCGGATCACAAAGCGGTAAGCGCCGGTGACGCTCGGCCCTTCCAGCGCGGCGTGAACCGTGATGTCGCGTGCGCCGGGCACCGGACGGTCGACCCAGAACGCCGAAAACCGCGGAAACTCTTCGGCCTGATCGCTGGCGGTGTTGAGCGCGAGCCCGCGCGCAGAAATGCCATAGCCGCTGCCCTGCCCCAGTGCGCGGAAATAGCTTGCGCCCAGAAAGGCCACAACCTCATCCATTACATCCAGCCGGTTCAGCGGATAATGCAGGCGGAACCCGGCCAGCCCCGGAACAGGTTCGCCCGCAGGCACCTTGTTCTTCAGCTCGTTCAGGAATTCGAAATCATCGGTGGTGAAGCCCATGGAGGTCGCAAGACCGTCCTTCACCTCGTACATCTTCACTGGCTCGCCGAACAGCCAGCCCATCGGGAAGGCGTGCAGCTGGAACTGGCTGTCCTTCTCCTCGCTCCAGCGGGCGTGATCGGGCCGATAGCGGATCAGGCGATAATCGTCATAGGTCAGCTCGGCAAAAAATCCGCTGATCTTTTCCGGCGCGGCATAGGGCTGCCCGGCCTTGGCCTTCATCGCCTGCGTCAGCAGATCGAAGGAAAATTGCTGCGGCGCAGCAGGCGCCGCCTGTGCCGGAGCCTCTTGCGCAAAAGCAACACCCCGCCCGCCGCCAAACGCAGCCAGAGCGAAAGCGGATGTCGCCGCGAGAATCACAGCGCGGCGAGACAGGGCAGACACGGCATTCGGGCCGAGAGACATGGCATAAAATCCAGTATTTATGGGCTGGCGGACGCGAGCCCCTTTTCGCGCTCCTATATCGGTCGCGGGGGTCGCTTTGCAAGATCGGCTGCACGCTTCGTGAGCCGGTCAGCGTGAATCTGCCCGCCTGTTGCGCAACCGCCAGAGCAGCTGTTGCAAGCTTGCGCATTTCGCAGGCGCAGCACAAGATTCTTGCTGGCAGAAAGGGCTTAGCCGGGCATGATCCACCGCGCGCCCAGCTTGGCCAAAGCCACACTCAGCACGATGCGGGCGACGTGATGCACCGTCACGAAAACGATTCCCATCTGAAGGCTCAGCGCGATCAGGCTCATCTCGGCCAGACCGCCCGGCGCAAAGGCCAGAAACACCGCCGTCACCGGCTCTCCGGTGATTTTCGCCATCGCCAGACCAAAACCGAAGGCCAACAGCAAAGCCACAGCCACATTGCCACTCGCCAGCGCAAAGCCACGCCGCAGCAAAGCCCCATTCATGCCGATAAACCGCGCGCCCAAGCCGGTGCCAACCACGATCTGCGTCAACGCCACGGCCCAGCCGGGCGGCACCCCTTCGGCCCAGCCCAACAGATGCACACAGGCCGAGGCCGCCATCGGCCCGGTCATCGGCGCGGCAGGCAGATGCAGCAGCCGCCCGACCCAGAAGCCGATACAGCCCGCCGCGATCAGCACCAGCGCATCCGCCGGATCCAGTGCCACCTTGGCCGCCAACGTGGCGCCAGAGGCCGAGCCGACGGCATGGCCGGTCAGCACCAGAAAGATCAGCGGCACCGCAACAATGGTCAGAATCAGCCGCAGGAATTGCAGCAGCACCAACATGCGCACATCCGCGCCCGCCTCTTCCCCCAGCGCCACGCTTTCAATCAGGCCACCCGGCACCGCCCCGAAAAACGCCTCCGGCTTGGGCAATCCGCCCAGACGATAGATGGCATAGCCCGACAGATGCGCCAGCGGGATGTAAAGGCACAGCGCCAGCAGGCTCGGCCACCAGCCCGGCATCTGCGCCACCACTTCGGGCGTGAAGGCACCGCCGATGCCAACCCCGATCACCGGCACGAAAAACAGACGCAACTGCTGTGGAAATTCGATGGAAGCGCCGCCAAGCCTGCCGCCGCGCGCCGCCACCACGCCAACCGCAACCATCGCCCCCAGCAAGACGCCCAGCGGCACCCCGGCCAACCAGCCCGCCGCACCGCCCAATCCCCCCAACGCCAAGGCGAATGCGGGGCCTCTCACCCTGTGCCAGAGGCTCATCCGATCCGCCTCACCAATGCGGCGGCCGCTGATCCGCCAGCGGGATCGTGTTGCCCATTGCCTCGCGTTCGGCTTCGCGCTCCATCAACATACCGACGCGCCGGGCCAGACGTTCCAGCTCGCGGGCTTGCCCTGCCACCACGTCAGACAGCTCTTCCACCGCTTTCACCAGATGGGCAATCTGCTCTTCCGCTGCCGTGATCCGTTCCATTGCATCTCCACATGGCTTGTCCCGAAGGCCCCCATCCGCTAAGGCAGGCCCGATTAGATGCGAGGCTTCCCCATGTCGAAGGACAAACCCGCCCGCCGCCCCAAGGCCGAACCGCCCAAAGGCTTCCGCGACTATTTCGGTGCGGATGTCACCGAACGCAAGGCAATGCTGGATCAGATTGCCGGGGTTTACCATGCCTACGGTTTTGATCCGCTGGAAACCAGTGCGGTTGAAACGGTCGAGGCTTTGGGCAAGTTCCTGCCGGATGTCGACCGCCCGAACGAAGGTGTGTTCGGCTGGCAGGACGAGGACGACCAGTGGCTGGCCCTGCGCTATGACCTGACGGCCCCGCTGGCGCGGGTGGCCGCACAGTTCCGCAATGATCTGCCCTCACCCTATCGGCGCTATGCCATGGGGCCGGTCTGGCGCAATGAAAAGCCGGGACCGGGGCGGTTCCGTCAATTCTATCAATGCGATGCCGATACGGTGGGCAGTGCCACCGTGGCCGCGGATGCCGAAATCTGCGCCATGCTGTCGGACGCGCTGGAAATCGTGGGCATTCCGCGCGGCGATTACATCGTGCGGGTCAACAACCGCAAGGTTCTGAACGGCGTGATGGAAGTGGCCGGGGTTCTGGATCCCTCGGATGCCAGCCGGTTCGAGGCCGAGCGCGGCATCGTGCTGCGCGCCATCGACAAGATCGACCGGCTGGGCGACGCGGGTGTGCGCGCACTGCTTGGTGCGGGCCGCAAGGATGAGAGCGGCGATTTCACCAAGGGTGCGGGCCTTTCGGACGAACAGGCCGAGGTCGTGATGGCCTTCATGGCCGCCAAGCGCGACACGGGGGCGGCCACCGCCGCCCGGCTGCGCGATCTTGTCGGGGCCTCCACCGTCGGGCTGGAAGGCGTGACAGAGCTGGAAACCATGGCCGAACTGCTGGAAGCGCAGGGCTATGGCGCGGACCGGATCGTGGTCGACCCCGGCGTGGTGCGCGGGCTTGGCTATTACACCGGCCCGGTGTTCGAGGCCGAGCTGACCTTTGAAATCCTGGATGAAAAGGGACGCAAACGGCAATTCGGCAGCGTGGCCGGCGGCGGGCGCTATGACGATCTGGTCAAGCGCTTCACCGGCCAGAGCGTGCCTGCCACCGGCGTGTCCATCGGCGTCGACCGCCTGCTGGCGGCACTGCGCGCCAAGGGCCGCGCCGGGCAGGCCGCTGTCGGCCCGGTCATCGTGACGGTGATGGACCGCGACCGCATGGCTGATTACATGGTCATCGTCGGAGAGCTGCGCCGCGCGGGCATCCGCGCCGAAATGTATCTGGGGAACCCGAAGAACTTCGGCAACCAGTTGAAATATGCCGATAAACGCCAATCCCCCGTCGCCGTGATCCAGGGCGGGGACGAGGCAGCCAAGGGCACGGTTGTGCTGAAAGACCTGATCCTTGGCGCGAAAATCGCCGAAGGCGCATCGCTGGAAGAATGGAAATCGCGCCCGGCTCAGGTCGAAGTGTCGCGCGCCGATCTGATCCCCGCGCTGCGCCGGATGCTGGATCAATGACCGTGACGCCCGCGATCCGGGCCGAGGCCGAGGCGCTGTTTGCCGCGTTCCGCGCGACCGGTGCCCTTCCGGTCGAGGCTGATATTCTGCAACCCGCTGGCACCCTGCTGGATCTCTATGGCGAAGATATCCGCGCCCGTGCTTATATCACGCAAGACCCGCTGCGCGGCGAAATGGTGCTGCGGCCCGATTTCACCGTGCCCGTGGTGCAGGCGCATATGGCCCATGGGGCCGACCCGGCCCGATACACCTATATGGGCGAAGTGTTTCGCAAACAGGATCACATCGGCCCCCGCGCGTCGGAATATCTGCAAGTCGGGTTCGAGATGTTCGACCGCGACGCGCCCGAGGCCGATGCAGAGGTTTTTGCCCTGTTCTCGCGCCTGCTGGCCCCTTTGGGACTGCGCGCCGCGACCGGGGATATCGGCATTCTTCTGGCGGCGATTGAGGGCCTGTCCACCACCGAGCGGCGCAAGGCGGCCCTGCGGCGGCATGTCTGGCGGCCCCGCCGATTCCGCGCCCTGCTGGATCGGTTCTCGGGCCGTGCGCCCATGGCCGAGGCGCGCAGCCGCCTGCTGGCACATCTTGGATCCCGCCCCGCCGCCGCCCTGATGGAAGCGGCAGGCCCCCGGATCGGGCTGCGCAGCGCCGATGAAATCGCGGCGCGGGCCGAAGCGCTTTTGGCAGATTCCACCACGGCCCCGATCGCAGCCCCCGAAGCGGCGCTGCTCTATGATCTGCTCGGCCTGTCTGCCCCCGCCGAAGCAGCCCTGATGCACCTGCGCGGGATTGAGTCCCTGATGCCCGCCATCTCCCCGGCGGTTGATCGCTTTGCCAGCCGTCTTTCGGCGCTGCGCAGCCGGGGGATCGACACCGGCAATCTGCCGTTCGAGGCGAGTCTGGGCCGGACCACCTTGGAATATTATGACGGCTTCGTCTTTTCCTTCCATGCCGGGGATCAGGGGGCCGAGGCGATGCCACCAGTCGCATCGGGCGGGCGATATGATGCCCTGACAGCCATTCTCGGCCAAGGCCGATCCATCCCTGCGGTGGGCGGCATCGTGCGCCCTGCCCTTGTCGCCCAGTTGAAAGGCCAAGACGCATGAGCCTGAAGATCGGCGTGCCGTCCAAGGGGCGGCTGATGGAAAAGACATTCGAATGGTTCGGCGCGCGCGGCATCGCCATGCGCCAAAGCGGGGCCGAGCGGGAATATTCCGGCGCGGTCGACGGGATCACCGGGGTCGAATTGGTGATGCTGTCGGCGGGTGAAATTCCGCGCGAACTGGCGGCGGGGCGTGTTCACCTTGGCGTGACCGGCTCTGATCTGGTCCGCGACAAGCTGGCCGACTGGGACAAACAGGTGGCCGAGCTTGCGCCACTTGGCTTTGGCCATGCCGACCTGATTCTGGCCGTGCCCGCCTGCTGGATTGATGTCGAAAGCCTGGACGATCTGGATGCCGCCGCCAGCGCCTTTCGCGCCAGGCACGGCTTCCGCCTGCGTATCGCCACCAAATACCATCGTCTGGTGCGCGATTTCCTCACCGAACAGGGCGTTGCGGATTATCAGCTGGTCGACAGTCAGGGCGCGACCGAAGGTACGGTGAAGAACCTGACCGCCGAGGCGATTGCCGATATCACCTCCACCGGCGAAACCCTGCGCGCGAACCATCTGAAGATACTCGCTGATTCGGTGGTTCACCGCAGTCAGGCCACGCTGTTTCTTGCCCGCGCCGCCGATTGGGGCGCTGCTGACCGCGCGACGCTGGCGGAACTGACGCGCATACTCGCCCTGACCACCCCTGATCTGTAAGAACAGGGCAACGAACGCGGCAAGAAGAAACAGGATCGCACGCAAGACAGGCACCCTCCCTCAGGACTGCCCCATTAAGCCTGCAAAAGGTTAAGGCCGGGTTGCTGCGCGCGCCTTATACGCAGCAAAACCTCAGCGCAGGCCGATTTCGGCCAAGGCGCGGGCCAGTTCTTCGGGCAGCGCCTCTTCTTTCTGGCGTGTCTTGGGCAAATCGCGCGGGCTTTCCTCAGCCGCAAGATAGCGCCAACCCTGAAACGGCCTGCGCGGCACCGGCTCGGTGCGGATGACCTCGCGATCCAGCAACAGCGCACAGCGCTGGATACCGTCGTCGCCCGCGACCCGCTCCAGCCCCAGCAGCTTTTGCCGCGCCAGAACCATGCCTTTGATAACCCAGTACAAAGAACCGCCATCCAGCAATTCTTCGGCCCGTTTGGGCCACATGCGGGTGACATGCACCGCATGCCCCTTGGGCCAGCGATGGCTTTGGCTGTCTTGCCAGGCCTCCAGATCCTCGACCGAATCAGCTCCGACGCACAGCTTCAGAAGATTGACGAATTCCGGCACGCATACCCCCATGACCTTGCTGCAACCTAGCAGCCAAAGCCCCCGCAGCAAGGGTTTGACCCTTCCTTCTGTGGGGCGTATCTTGTAGGGCCTCCCCGACAGAATACCATAGCAAGGATGCCGCCATGTCGCGTTTCGCCGCCCCCATCGCCGAACAAATCTGGGACATGAAATATCGGCTGAAAGCTGTGGATGGCACCCCGATCGACGGCACGCTGGAGGACACCTGGCGCCGGATCGCCCGCGCGCTTGCCGAGGTGGAGCAGGATCAGGCCCATTGGGAAGAGAAATTCTATCGCGCGCTGGAAGGGTTCAAATACCTGCCCGCAGGCCGGATCACGGCGGGGGCGGGCACGGGCCGCGCCGTGACGCTGTTCAACTGCTTTGTGATGGGCACCATTCCCGACAGCATGGGCGGCATCTTCGACGCGCTGAAGGAAGCTGCGCTGACGATGCAGCAGGGCGGCGGAATCGGCTATGATTTCAGCACGATACGCCCGCGTGGCGCCGAGGTGAAAGGTGTCGCCGCCGATGCCTCTGGCCCGCTGTCCTTCATGGATGTCTGGGATGCGATGTGCCGCACCATCATGTCGGCCGGGTCACGGCGCGGTGCGATGATGGCCACGATGCGCTGCGATCATCCCGATGTCGAAGCCTTCATCGAAGCAAAAAAAGACCCTGCGCGTTTGCGGATGTTTAACCTTTCGGTCCTTATCACAGACGCATTCATGGATGCGGTAAAGGCCGATGCCGCATGGGATCTGACCTATGGAGGGAAAGTCTACAAAACGGTGCAGGCACTGGATCTGTGGAACCGCATCATGCGGAACACCTATGATTTTGCAGAGCCGGGCGTGATCTTCATCGACCGCATCAACAAGATGAACAATCTGGCCTATTGCGAAAGCATTGCGGCCACCAACCCCTGTGGCGAACAGCCTTTGCCGCCCTATGGGGCCTGTCTGCTCGGCTCGATCAATCTGGCAACGCTCGTCTCTGCCCCGTTCAGCCCCGAGGCACAGTTGGATGTGCGGGCGCTGGACGAACTGGTCAGCCTCGCCGTGCGGATGATGGACAATGTTGTGGATGCCTCGCGCTTCCCGCTGCCCGAACAGGCTGCCGAGGCCCGCAACAAGCGCCGCATCGGTCTGGGCGTGACCGGGCTTGCCGATGCGCTGCTGATGGTGGGGCTGCGCTATGGCTCCGAAGCGGCGGCGGCCCAGACGGATCGTTGGATGAAGGCCATTGCGCGGGCGGCCTATCTGGCCTCGGTGGATCTGGCGAAGGAAAAGGGGCCGTTCCCGCTGTTTGATGCCGAAGCCTATCTGGCGTCGGGCACGATGATGCAGATGGACGAGGATGTGCGTGCGGCAATCCGCGCCCATGGCATCCGCAATGCGCTGCTGACCTCGGTCGCGCCCACCGGCACGATCAGCCTTTATGCCGGCAATGTCTCGTCAGGGATCGAGCCGGTGTTTGCCTATGCCTATACCCGCAAGGTGCTGCAAAAGGACGGGTCGCGTACCGAAGAGGAAGTGGTGGATTACGCGGTGCGGCTGTGGCGCGAACTGAAGGGCGATGCGCCGCTGCCGGACTATTTTGTGAATGCGCAGACCCTGCCGCCGCTGGATCATGTGCGGATGCAGGCCGCCGCACAGAAATGGATCGACAGCAGCATTTCCAAGACGATCAACTGCCCCGAGGACATCAGCTTTGACGCGTTCAAAGAGGTCTATATGGCCGCCTGGGATCAGGGCTGCAAAGGCTGCACGACCTATCGCCCCAATGCGGTGACCGGCTCGGTGCTGACCGTCTCGGAAAGCAGTGAAAAGGCCCCGACAGAGCTGCCGCAAGCCGGGCAGGGCGCGGAGGTGGTGTATCTGAGCGAGCCGCTGGACCGTCCGGCGGCACTGGAAGGCCAGACCTACAAGGTCAAATGGCCGGGCAGCGAACATGCGCTGTACATCACCATCAATGACATCGTCATTGCCGCCCATCGCCGCCCGTTCGAGGTGTTCATCAACTCCAAGAACATGGAGCATTTCGCCTGGACGGTGGCGCTGACGCGGATGATTTCTGCGGTGTTCCGCCGGGGGGGCGACATTTCCTTTGTGGTCGAAGAGCTGAAGGCCGTGTTCGACCCGCGTGGCGGGGCCTGGATGGAAGGCCGCTATATCCCGTCGATCCTCGCGGCCATCGGTGGCGTGATCGAACGGCATCTGGTTAGCATCGGCTTCATCGAAGGCGAAGGCATGGGCCTCAAATCCGATCCGAAGGCCGAAGTGGTCGCCATTGGCGCCCGCCCGGGCAGAACCTGCGACAGCTGCGGCAGCAGCGACCTGCGGATGGTGGAAGGCTGCATGACCTGCGGCAGCTGCGGCCAAAGCAAATGCCAATAGGCCGGGTGCCCCTGCCGGGGCTGATCTGACAGCGTTGCCTGAAAACCCCGGCCCGCATCCCGCGCGCCGGGGTTTTTCTTTGCCGGAACCCTCCCTCCACATACGACCAGTTTCCTATCGGAAACGACATTTCCGCTTGCAAGACTCACAGGGGTTTCGTAATTCCCGCAGCGGGACACCTCTCCCCAACGAGAGGCTCATATCTGGAAGGATACCATGGCTGATCTGATCGCCCCGGCACTGCGCCCGGCCAACCCGCGCTTTTCGTCTGGCCCCTGCGCCAAGATCCCCGGCTTTACCCTCGATCATCTGGCAGACGCCCCTCTGGGTCGCTCGCACCGCGCCGCTGTCGGCAAGGCGAAGCTGAAGCGCGCCATTGATCTGACCCGCGACATTCTCGGTGTGCCCGCCGACTACCGCATCGGCATCGTGCCCGGCTCTGACACCGGGGCCGTGGAAATGGCGCTGTGGTCGCTGCTGGGCGCGCGTCCGGTGGAAATGCTCGCCTGGGAAAGCTTTGGCGAAGGCTGGGTCACCGATGTGGTGAAGCAGCTCAAGCTGGATGCCAAGGTCAAGATCGCGCCTTACGGCGAGATCGTCGATCTGGCCACCGTCGATTTCAATTCGGATGTGGTGTTCACCTGGAACGGCACCACCTCGGGCGTGCGCCTGCCGAATGCCGATGCCATCCCGGCAGACCGCGCGGGCCTGACCATCTGTGATGCGACCAGCGCCGCCTTTGCGATGGATTTGCCCTGGGACAAGCTGGATGTCACCACCTTCTCCTGGCAGAAGGTTCTGGGCGGCGAAGGTGCGCATGGCATGCTGATCCTCAGCCCGCGTGCGGTGGAACGGCTGGAAAGCTATACGCCCGCCTGGCCGCTGCCGAAGATTTTCCGGCTGACCTCCAAGGGCAAGCTGATCGAAGGCATCTTCGTCGGCGAAACCATCAACACCCCGTCGATGCTGGCGGTGGAAGATTACCTCGTGGCGCTGGACTGGGCGCAATCCATCGGCGGGCTGAAGGGCCTTGTCGGCCGGGCTGCGGCCAATGCGCAGGTGGTGTGGGATTTCTGCGCCGCGAACCCGTGGATCGCCAATCTGGCGGTGGATCCGGCAACCGCCTCGACCACCTCTGTCTGCCTGAAATTCACCGATCCGCGCATCACCGATGGTGCGACCTTTGCCAAGAACGTGGCGAAACGGCTGGAGAAAGAGGGCGTGGCACTGGATGTGGGCGCCTATCGGGATGCCCCGGCCGGGCTGCGTATCTGGTGCGGCTCCACGGTGGAAACGGCGGATGTGGCCGCGCTGATGCCCTGGATCGCCCATGAGTTCCATGCGGAAATCGCCACGCTCTGATCGGGACGGCGGGGGATGCCCCCGCCCTGCCACCCCTGTCGGGCGGGTTTGCCCCGCCTCTTGCCCATCATCATAGGAGCCCTGCAATGGCCCCCCGCGTTCTCGTATCCGACGAACTGTCCGAAACCGCCGTCCAGATCTTCCGCGACCGTGGGGTCGAGGTGGATTACCTGCCGAAACTCGGCAAGGACAAAGAAAAACTGGCCGAACTAATCAGCCAATATGACGGCCTTGCCATCCGCTCGGCCACCAAGGTCACCGAAAAGCTGCTGGAAAGCGCGACCAACCTGAAGGTGGTGGGCCGCGCCGGGATCGGTGTCGACAACGTCGATATTCCGGCTGCGTCGAAAAAAGGCGTGATCGTGATGAACACGCCCTTCGGCAATTCGATCACCACTGCCGAACATGCCATTGCGATGATGTTCGCCGTGGCGCGGCAGATCCCCGAGGCGAATGCCTCCACCCATGCCGGCAAATGGGAAAAATCGCGCTTCATGGGGGTTGAGCTGTTCAACAAGACCCTCGGCGTGATCGGCGCGGGCAATATCGGCGGCATCGTCTGCAACCGCGCTGTCGGGCTGCACATGAAGGTCGTGGCCTATGATCCCTTCCTGTCGGACGAGCGCGCCAAACAGCTGGGCGTCACCAAGGTGGAGCTGGACGAGCTGCTGCACCGCGCCGATTTCATCACGTTGCATGTGCCGCTGACCGACAAGACCCGCAACATCCTGTCGAAAGACAATCTGGCCAAGACCAAGAAGGGCGTGCGCATCATCAACTGCGCCCGTGGCGGTCTGGTGGACGAGGTTGCCCTGCTGGAGGCGCTGAACTCCGGTCAGGTGGCCGCAGCCGCGCTGGACGTGTTCGAGGTGGAACCGGCCACCGAAAGCCCGCTGTTCGGCCATGCCAATGTGGTCTGCACCCCGCATCTGGGGGCCTCCACCACCGAGGCGCAGGAAAACGTGGCGCTGCAAGTGGCCGAACAGATGTCGGATTACCTGCTGACCGGCGCTGTGCAAAACGCCCTGAACATGCCGTCGGTCACCGCCGAGGAGGCCGCCGTGATGGGGCCGTGGCTGAAGCTGGCCGCGCATCTGGGGGCCTTCATCGGCCAGATGACGGACGAGCCGATCAAGGCGCTCAACATCCTCTATGATGGCACCGTGGCGGGCATGAACCTTGCCGCGCTGAATTCGGCGGTCATCGCAGGCGTGATGAAGGCGGCGAACCCGGATGTGAACCTTGTGTCGGCCCCGATCGTCGCCAAAGAGCGCGGCATTCAGGTGTCCACCACCCGTCAGGACAAGACCGGCACCTTTGATGCCTATATCAAGGTCACCATGGTCACGGACAAGCGCGAGCGGTCGGTTGCGGGCACCTGTTTCTCGGATGGCAAACCGCGCTTCATCCAGATCAAGGGCATCAACATCGACGCCGAGATCGGCGCGCATATGCTCTATACCACCAATGACGACGTGCCGGGCATCATCGGCCTGTTGGGCATGACCATGGGCAAGAATGGCGTGAACATCGCCAACTTCACCCTTGGCCGGTCGGGTGTGGGGCAGGATGCGATTGCCATCCTGTATCTGGATCAGGCGATTGACCCGAAAGTGCTGGAAACGCTGGAAAGCACCGGCATGTTCCAATCGGTCAAGGCACTGCAATTCGACGTGGCCTGATCCCCTCGCCAATCCAATCCAAAAGGCCCCGCCCCCCAGGGAGCGGGGCCTTCTCGTACCTGCGCCTTGGTGCGGCAGCGCATGGGGCGCATCTTTCTTTCCATCCGCAGGCTGCTATCATCGGGGCTCATCCCATTCACAGGTGCCCCCATGAGACATGCGTTTCTCTGCCTGCCCCTGCTGGCCAGCCTCGCGCTGACCGGCCTCAGCTCGGTCAGCCTTGCCCAAAGTCGTGAGGTGGTAAAGTTCGCGGCGGGCAATGACAATGCCAGCCTGTCGGCCTCTGTCACCGGGCAGGAATACCGCGATTACATCCTCGGGGCGCAGGCCGGGCAGACCATGTCCGTGTCGCTGATCGGGGATGCCTATTTCAACATCCTGCCGCCCGGCAGCACGGGAGAGGCGATCTACAACGGCTCCATCGACGGGGCGGATGCCGTGATCCCGCTGACGGCCAGCGGCGATTATACCGTACGGGTCTATATGATGGGCAATGATGCGGATACCTGCGTAACACAGGCCTTCACCCTGTCTTTCGGCATCATGTAACGCCTTGCAGCGCCCGGTGGCGGCCCCTAACGTGGCCGCCGCAACATCGGGACCACGACAATGACGCTCTACGCCATCGGCGATATTCACGGCCATCTCGACCAGCTCAAGCAGCAGCATGACCGGATCGCGGCAGATCAGGCCCGCCATGGCGCGGCCACGGTGGTGCATATCGGCGATCTGGTGGATCGTGGCCCCGACAGCCGGGGGGTGATCGACTATCTGATGGCCGGGCAGCAGTCCGGGGCGGATTGGGTCGTGCTGAAGGGCAATCACGACCGCATGTTCGCGCTCTATCTGACGGCGCTGGATGCCCATGATGACGGGCTGCGCCGGGATCTGAGCTGGCTGCACCCGCGGCTGGGCGGGGCAGCCACTCTGGCCTCTTACGGCGTGCAGAACCCCGGTGACCGGCCACTGGAGCCGGTGTTTCAGGACGCACTGGCCGCCGTACCGCAGGCCCACCGCGATTGGTTGGCCGCCTTGCCCACCGCCCATCACAGCGGGGATGTGATCTTCGCCCATGCCGGGATTCGCCCCGGTATCCCGCTGGCCGAACAGGTGGAAACCGATCTGGTGTGGATCCGCGAGCCGTTTCTGTCAGATCCGCGCGATCATGGCGCGCTGATCGTGCATGGCCATACCGCCATCGACGCCCCCACCCATTACGGCAATCGCCTGAACCTTGACAGCGGCGCCGCCTATGGTGGTCCGCTCTCTGCCGTGGTGATCGACGAGGACGGCGTGTTCCACCTGACAGACAAGGGCCGCATCCGTCTGTCGCCGCAGGCGGACTGAGGCGCGATCCCCATGACACGACGCCATCTGCCCTATGTGATCACCGCAGCACTGGCGCTGGCTGCCGTGGTCTGGCTGCTGATGATCGGGCGCACGCCGATCTGCACCTGCGGCTTCGTCAAGCTCTGGCATGGCGAGACGATGAGTTCGGAAAGCTCGCAGCACCTGCTGGATTGGTACAGCCCCTCGCATCTGCTGCACGGGTTTCTGCTCTATGGCGCACTGTGGCTGGTGGCGCGGCGGCTTGGGTTCGGCTGGCGGCTGGCCATCGCCACCGCCATCGAGGCGGTGTGGGAGATCGTCGAAAACTCCGATGCGATCATCGAACGTTATCGTGCCGTGACCATTTCGCTCGATTATTTTGGCGACAGCGTGGTCAATTCGGCGGCGGATATCGGTGCGATGATCCTCGGGTTCTGGCTGGCGCGGATGCTGCCGCTCTGGGCCTCGGTTGTGATCGTGATTGGGTTCGAGGTGCTGACCCTCTGGCTGATCCGTGATGGTCTGGCGCTGAATGTGCTGATGCTGGTCTATCCGCTTGACGCCATCAGGCTTTGGCAGGCGGGCGGCTGACCGCCATCGCCCGCATCCTGCCGTGCAGCGCCGCGAGCAGCAAGACCACCGCCGCAATCCCGCCCAGCAGCCAGAAAAATGCCCGGTCGCCCGCCCGGTCCAGCGCCTGCGCCAGCAACAGCGGCGCGGAAATGCCGCCGATCAGCCCGGCCCCGATCACCACGGGCGCCACCCGCGCATCCCGCCCCATGCGCCGCGCCGCCTCGACGAAATAGCCGGGGAACACCATGCTCGCAAAGGCCCCTGCGGGCACGTAAAACAACGCCGGGGCCACCACAGCCCCGCCCAGCAGGCACAGAGCCATGCCCGCCAGCGCCAGCATATAGAGTGAAAACGGCGCAATCAGATGGGCGCAGAAGGTCAGCATCACCCGTGCGGCAAGGAAGGCCACAAAAAACGCCGACAAAAGTCCTGCCGCCGCGGCCTCGGTCTCGCCCAAGCGGAGCAGCGCCGCCGGGCCAAGCCCGATCAGGCAGGCCTCCATGCCCACCCCCACCGCGCCAAAGGCGAGGATCGCCCAATCGGGCCGCACGCCGCCCAGCGCCCCGGCCTCGGGGGCCACCTTGCCATCATCGCTGGCCCCGATCAGAACCAGCGCCGCCAGCCCGGCCACAAGCGCAAAGCTCAGCCCTGGCTGGCTGTGCAGGGCCACAAACACCAGCGGCGCGATGATGGCCCCGATACCGAAGGTGGCGTTCAGCAGGCTGAGCATGGCCGGGCCGCGCGCGCCAAAGGCCGCCAGAAAGCGCGGATTGAACAGCACCGTGGCGCAGCCATAGCCCATGCCGAACACCAGCGCCCCGGCCAGCGTCACCGCCCAGCCCCAACCCACGGCCATCAGCGCCGCACCAAGCGCCATCACCAGCAGCAGGCGGCGTGGTGTGGCCAGATGCCCGGCGGCAAACATCGCGCCCACGCCGATGAAACAGCCCACCCAATGCGCAGAAATCACCCCGCTCGCCTCGGCAAGGCTCAGCCCGTAATCGCGGGCAAAAACCGGCACCGCCGGACCATAGAGCGATTGGCCCGCCCCCATCAGGATAAAGGTCGCCATTCCGGCAAAAAGCAGCCCCAGATGGGCCCCGATCATCCCGCGCATACCCTGTCTCCTGTCGCTGGTCCTCCCTTCGTCTGCGGGCGCGCCACTGTCAATTGCCCGCGCGGCCTTGGCCCTGACCGCCACCGCGCTTGTGACACAGGCACACCGCATGGCAAAAACGGACGTAACGTCACACTCGCGGATCCTGCGGATCGCGGCCACTCTCGCGCCACCCAGAACCGCACCGACCGAAAGGCTGAACCATGAATGAGATCGTCATCCTGTCCGGCGCCCGCACGGCGATTGGCACCTTCGGCGGCAGCCTGTCTGCCATCGCGCCCATCGACCTTGCGACCCATGTTGCAAAGGCCGCGCTGGAACGGGCCGGGGTGGAGGGCGGCCAGATCGGCACCACCGTCTTCGGCCATGTCATCAACACCGAACCCCGCGACATGTATCTGAGCCGGGTGGCCGCGATGCAGGCGGGCGTGCCGGAAACGACCCCGGCGATGAACGTCAACCGGCTCTGCGGCTCCGGCGCGCAGGCCATCGTTTCGGCCACGCAGGCGCTGATGCTGGGCGACGCCGATTTCGCGCTGGCGGGCGGGGCAGAGTGCATGAGCCGCGCGCCCTATATCCTGCAAGCGGCGCGCTGGGGGCAGAAAATGGGTGATACCCGCGCGCTTGACATGATGACAGGCGCGCTCACCTGCCCCTTTGGCACCGGCCATATGGGGGTGACGGCCGAAAATGTCGCGGCGGAACATGGCATCAGCCGCGCCGATCAGGATGCCTTCGCGCTGGAAAGCCAGATCCGCGCCGCCCATGCCATTGCCGAGGGCCGGTTCAAGGATCAGATCGCCCCGTTCGAGATGCAAAGCCGCAAGGGCACCGTCCGGTTTGACACGGACGAACATCCCAAGGCCAGTTCGCCCGAGGCGCTTGCTGCGCTGAAAACCGTGTTCCAGAAGGATGGCACGGTTACGGCGGGCAATGCCTCGGGCATCAATGACGGTGCTGCGGCGCTGGTTCTGGCCCGCGCCGATGCCGCCGCCCGCGCCGGTCTGACACCCCGCGCCCGCATCCTCGGCTATGCTGTGGCGGGGGTACGGCCTCAGGTGATGGGCATTGGCCCGATCCCGGCAGTGGAGGCGCTGCTGGCCCGCACCGGGCTTGCCCTCTCTGATTTCGACGTGATCGAGTCGAACGAAGCCTTCGCGGCACAGGCACTGGCCGTCAATCGTGGCCTCGGCCTTGATCCGGCCAAGGTGAACCCGAATGGCGGGGCCATCGCCCTCGGCCATCCCGTTGGCGCAACCGGGGCCATCGTCACGGTGAAAGCCCTGTATGAGCTGGAGCGGACCGGCGCAAAACGCGCGATCATCACCATGTGCATCGGCGGTGGTCAGGGCATCGCGCTGGCGATCGAGCGGCTGTAATCAGGCCGCAACGCCGGGCTGCGCGTCATCCCCGATCAGTGGCGTGCCCAGCGCATAGCGCAGCTGTTTCGCCGCGTGCAGCGCAGCGCGCAGCTCGGCCCCATTCTCCACCCGGTCAAACGGGCGCGCGGCCTTGTCCTGCCGGATGAAACCGGGTTTGCGGATCTGGTCGGGCAGCTTTGCGCCCGTGCCAAGATCGGCCAGATGCAGGGCAAGCTCCTGCATCAGCGCCGCCTTGCCCACATTCACGTCCTGCTCATAATCCCAGATGCGATAGGGCAGGCCCAGCGCCGTCACATCGGCCAGACGATCTGCGAACCATGCGTCATTGGCCTTTGACCATTCCAGAAACGCATCGGCATCCACCCTCACACGCAGGTCGGTCGTGTCCTGATTGGCCCAGCTTTTATGCGTCTGCGCCTTGCAATAGGAGACATAGACATCCAGCCTGCGCCGCGTCAGGAACGACACCGACACATTCTCGCGTGCCATCAGGGCCGAAAGCTGTTCGGGCGGAAGCTGTCGCGGGAAGACCTTGTAGCTGATCAGCGAGGCCCCCTGCGCATCCGCATAGGATCGCAACAGATTGACCGCCTGCAACGGATCCTGCTTGAAAAACGCGACCAGCCGCTTGTCGCGCGCACCGTCGATATCATGCCCCAAGGCCTCGGCGAAATGGGCCAAAAGCGGTGGTTCCCGCACCCCGAACACCGCAGACGGGTTGAAAATCTCGAACAGCCCAAGCGCGCCTTCGATCTGCCGCACACATTCGCAATAGAAATTTGTCCCATTTCGCGGGCTGGAAATGATGATCATCTCGCGCAAATGGGCCATACGCAGGGGCGGCTTTCTCGGTAAATTGGGTCGCCCAAGAACGTAAAGGCACAACAGGGGCGGGGCAAGGCATCATTGGCCGCCCGCGCTGCGGATCAGTGCAGCAAGACCTGAACCCGCGCCGAACGCCCCAAGGCATCAATCACCGACAATGTCACATAGCCGCCGCCCAGCATCGGCAGCAGCGCCTCGCGGTCGCGCAAGCCAAGCCGCAGCGGCACGCCATCAGCCAGCACGGTGAAGGGGGCCTTGCCGCCACGCAGCCGCAGCAGCAGCGCGCCATCCAGCCGCTCCACCGCCGCGCCATCGGGCGGAAAGGTGACCACCGGCGCATCCGCGGCCACATCGAACGCCGCCGTGCGTGACCGGAAACGCCGCAGCGGCTGGGGCAGTTCGGCATTGGCCACCAGCAGCGTGGCAGGCGGCGCAGGCGGCAGCGGGGTCAGGGTGCGGCTGATCCGGCCTATCGCCTGAAACAGCACCGGGGCGGCCAGATCCCCGCCAAAGGCCCCCGGCACCGGCGTGCCATCTGCCCGCCCCATCCAGACCCCGACCACATACCGACCGTCAAAACCGATGGCCCACGCATCGCGGTGGCCATAGCTGGTGCCGGTCTTGTAAGCGAGGCGGTTTTCCGGTGCGCCTGCCGGGGGCGGCAGCCCGGCAAGGATGTCGGCCACCTGCCACGCCGCCACGGCAGAGATCACCCGCTGCCCTTCGGCCCCCGCCCCGGTATAACGCAGCGGCAGGGCCACGCCACCGCGGGCGATGGCCGCGTAAAGCTGCACCATGTCTTCCAGCGTCACGCCGACGCCGCCCAGACTGATCGCCAGCCCCGGCTCGTCACCCTTGATGACCGGCGTCATCCCCGCCCGCCGCATCGCCGCAATCAGCCGCGCCGGGCCAAGCGCATCGGTCAGCAGCACCACCGGAATGTTCAGCGACAGTTGCAACGCCTCGCGCAGCCGGAGGGTGCCGCGAAACATCTTGTCGAAATTCTGCGGCGCATAGGTGCCAAAAAAATTTACCGGGCGGTCGTCTATCATCGTTTCGGGATGGGCCAGCCCTTCATCGAAGGCCAGACCATAGACCAGCGGTTTCAGGGTGCTGCCGGGCGAGCGCAGCGCGCGGGTCATATCCACGAACCCCTGCCGCTGATCCGCCAGAAACCCGGCAGAGCCGACCGAGGCGAGAACCTCGCCCGACAGGTGATCGGCGGCCAGAATGGCCACCTGCAACTGATCGCCCTTGCCCGCTACCGCCTCTTTCGCCAGCGCCTCCAGCGCCTTCTGCAAACCGGCATCCAGGGTCAGCTGATGCCGCAGCCCGCCGGGACCGGCCTTGCTGATCCGGTCTGCCAGATGCGGTGCCAGCATCGGCACCGGCTTGCGGGCAGTTGGCACCGGCTCGCCGGTGGTCGCCTCGGCCTCTTCGGCGCTGATCACCCCGTCGCGCAGCGCCCGCGCCAGCACCCGTTCGCGCGCCGCCACCGCACGGGCCACCTGCCGGTCGGGGCGGCGGCTTTCGGGCGCTTGCGGAATGGCCACCAGCAGCGCCGCCTCGGCCGGTGTCAGCCGCAACGGCTCTTTGCCGAAATAGGCAAGGCTGGCGGCGCGCACGCCTTCAAGATTGCCACCAAAGGGCGCAAGATGCAGATAAAGTTGCAGGATCTGATCTTTGTCCAGCCGCTGTTCCAGCGCCAGCGCCACCCGCATCTGCCGCAGTTTGCCCGCCACCTTGCCGGTGCCGCTTTCCTCCAGCAACCGCGCCACCTGCATGGTCAGCGTCGATCCGCCCGATACCACCCGCCCATGCCGCACCGCTTGCGCCACCGCCCGCAGCATGGAGCGCCAATCCACCCCCGGATGCCGCCAGAAGCGTTTGTCCTCATAGGCGACCAGCATGTCGATATAATCGGCATCGACCTGATCGGGGGCCACGGCCATGCGCCAGCGCCCGTCCGCCACGGTATAGGCGCGCAGCAGGGTGCCGTTGCGGTCCACCACCTCGACCGAGGTGGGCAGGGTCAACGGCGGCAGTTCGGTTGCCGCCACCCAGTCGCGCCCGCTGTCACAGGCAAAGGCCGCCACCCAAAGGGCAGCGGCCAAAGCCAGAGGCCAACGCGCGCGCATCACTCGGCAATCGTGATCCGGCCGGTCTCCGACCGCGCCCGGTAATCCGGGCGATACATATCCTCGACCGAGGCGGCGGGGTGGCGGAAGGTTCCGGGCGAAATCGCCCGCACCACATAGGCCAGCCGGAACGGCGCATTGTCATAGCGGTCAATCGCGGTCAGGAAGCGGTCCTGCCGGAATTCGCTATGCGCCGCGTCGACCTCCAGCCCCAGCCAGTCCAGCGCCGAAACCGCCCCGCCGCCGATCAGGTTCGGGTTGTCGATCTCGAACCCGGCGGGCAGCGGATCGGCCACCATCAGCCGCGCCTCGCCCTTGCCGAAGGGCGTCACCTCCAGCACTGTCACCAGCCGGGTGCCCACCACCAGATCATCCAGCGAGGCGGGTTCCCCGTCCAGCGTGTAGTAGCTGCGGGTGATCGCATAACCATTGCCGCCAGCGGCCACCGGCTCGGACGGCACGCCATAGGTGGTGACGGTCAAGGCGGTTTTCGCGCCATTGTTCTTCACCACAACCGGGGCGCTGGCATCATTGGCGACCCGGACCAGAGGCCCCGAGGCCGCCGCGCCATTCAGCGTCACATCCGCCCCGCCGCCATCAATCAGCGCGTTGGAGGCCAGCAAGGTCCACACGCTTTCCTGCGTGGACAGCGCCCCCGCCGTGGCGATGCGGTTGGTCAGCGCCTCGCGGTCCACCGCCTCGGAGCCGGATTCCACCGCCAGCGTCAGCACCGCCGCCGCATCGCGGAACGCCGTGCCATAATCGGCACGGAACAGTTGCGCCGTATCGGCCTGTGCCGCATCCAGCCGCGCCTGCGCCTTGCGGAACATCGCATCCGCGCGCGACGGATCGCCGTAAGAGGCCAGCGCCGCGCCCAGTTGTGCCTGCGCCAAGGGCGTGCTGAACGCATCGCCCTTCACGTCGGCATAATATCGCAGATCGCCCACCGCCGCAGCCCCTTCACGCGCCAGCACCAGCAGCGCATAGGCCAGCGCCTCGCCCCCAGCATCGAAATCGGTCTGGTAATTCACCTGATTTCTGAGGTTGTCCAAGGCATTGCGGAACGCCTGATCCGGCACCGCATATCCTTGCGCCCGCGCCCGGCTGAGGAAATCGGTGACATAGGCATCAAGCCACATATCGCCGGTGGCCGGTTGCCACAGGCCAAACGCGCCTTCGGCGCTTTGGTTCTGCAGCACTTCGGTCACCGCCTGTTCGATGCGCAGGCTGATATTGTCAGCGCCTTTCAACTGCATCGCCTGCGCCACCTGATCGAAGTAGATCAGCGGCAGCGCGCGGGAGGTGATCTGTTCGGTGCAGCCATAGGGATAGCGGTCCAGCGCCTGCAACAGCCCCGGCGCATTCAGCCGGGCAATCGGCCCGATCGCCATGCTTGCCGATCCGGTGCCGGGGATCAGCCCGGCAAAGACATTGGCATCAAAGGTGAACTCCTGCCCCGGCTCCAGATCAAAGCGGCTGATCCGGGCAATCTCCGGGTCGTTCGACTGCACCGGCAGCATCAACGTCTTGACCAGTTCCTTGCCGTCCGGCGTGGTCAGGCGCACGCTGATCTGGTGCAGGCCCGCCGCATCCGCCGTCACCGGCACGGCAATCACCGCCTTGGCCTTTTCGCCCAGATCAACCTCGGTCGGGGCGGTGCCCAGCGTCACACCCTGCCCCGTCACCGCCAGCGCCATCTTGCCCGCAGGCCCGGTGGCATGAACGATTTCCAGCAGCACCCGGCTTTCATCCCCCGGTGCCATGAAGCGCGGCAAGGAGGCTGTGACCACCACCGGATCACGCACCAGAACCTCGGCCTCGGCCTGCCCGACACCCTTGCCGGACCACGCCACCGCCATCAGCTTGACCGTGCCATTGAAGGCCGGCAGATCAAAGCTGGCCCGAGCGTAGCCATCGGCCCCAACCGCAACCGGGCCGGTGAAATAGGCCACCAGCTCTTCGGTGGGCGGTGGCGCTTGCAGGCGCGCCTGCGCGCCCGCATCCCCGCCCGAGCGCACCTGACCTTCGGCCCCATTCAGCCCGTCGATCAACCGCCCATAGACATCGCGGATCCCGACGCCCAGCTTGCGCTGGCCGAAATAATGGCCCGCAGGATCCGGTGACTTGAAGCCGGTCAGGTTCAGGATGCCCAGATCCACCGCCGCCAGCGTGACGAAGGCCGCATCGCCTTCGGCCACGCCATCCACCTTCACCGCAACCTCCACCGGCCCGCGCGGCGCAGCCTCTGCCGGGGCTTCAACCGAGACGGCGAGCCTGGCGGCCCCCGGATCAATCGCGGCATGGGTCAGCCCCAGCGCCCGCGCCGGATTGCGCCCCGCCGCCACATCCATCGGCCGCAGCACCGAGGCGGTGACGTAAACACCCGCGCCCCAGTCATCCGTCACCGGCAGATCAATCAGGTTTTCACCCTCGGTCACGTCGACCGCCTGCATCGACACCAGACGGTTCGACATCACCATCACAAGCGCCGTGCCGGGCGCACGCGGCACCAGCCGCAGTTTCGCGGTCTCGCCCGGTTTGTAGGCAGGTTTGTCCAGCGAAAGCTCCAGCGTATCCGGGCTTTCCGAGGCATCGGCGGGGGCATACCAGCCCGCATAGAAACTGGTGGAGGTTTCGGCAGGGGTGCCATCCACCCGGCTCACAGCCAGTTCATATTCGCCCCATTGCACCGGGGCCGAAATCGCCACCGGCTCCGCGCCCAGATCGGCCTTGCCCTCGGCAATGCGGGTGCGGGTGGTGACGGGTTCCCAGTTCCAGTTGCCCGAATACTGATACCACTGATAGGTGGTTTCCACCCGCGTCAGCTCCCACGCCACCTGCATCGGGGTCGGGGCCTCATCGGCACCAATACCGATCAGCTGAAACCGTGCCTCGGCCCCTTCGGACACAACGCCGTCGAACATCGGCTTTACGCCGATCATCGGCGCAGAGGGCGTCAGGATCTTGTCCACCCGCCGTTCCACCGGGCGGCCCGAGCCTTCGGCGATGCGCAGCGTCACCCGCGCCTCCAGCGGGCGACCGGGGTCTTCCACCTCGGGCAGCGGCGCGCTGACCACGGCCTTGCCTGCCGCATCGGTGCGGGTGCCGCCCATGATGCTTTCCATCCGCGCATCGAAGGGCAAATCATGGCGGCCAAACACATAGCCGGGGAACTTGGGCAGGCCTTGGGCAGCGCGCAACAGCACCTCGCCTTCAATTGCCAGATCGGCCCCCGGCGCGCCGAACAGATAGCGCGCCTCGACCGCAATCTGCGGCACATCACCCAGCTTCACCGACCCGTCCAGCGCCAGCGTGTAATCAATGCGTTCCGGCAGGAAATCCTCGACCAGGAAGGTTTGCGAGGTCAGCGGCTCCGCCTCCACATCCGCCAGAACCTCCAGCCGCCACACACCGCGCGGGGCCGACCCGGCAATCGGCAGGGCAAACACATGGCCGCCCTTGCCGCCATCCGCCGCCTGCAGGCGGCTGTATTCCACGCCGTCCGGGCGTTTCAGGATCGCGGTCAGCGGCAGGCCTTCGATTGCCCCCGCCTGCGCATCCCGGGCCAGTGCCGTGGCATAGACGGTTTCCCCGGCGCGGTAGGCCCCCCGGTCGGTGGTCAGAAACACATCCAGCGGCGGCGCAGGTTCGCGGCCTTCCACGCCACGGTCCGACAGATCGAATTCCGGGTCGGTCAGCGACAGGAAGGCGATGTCGCCTTCACCTTCGCGCACCACCACCATGGCCGGGGCCGCCCCGCCGGTGCCACGCGCCAGTCCGGCATCAAAGCGGGCATAGCCCTGATCATCGGTCTGCGCCGTGCCCAGCACCGCATTGGCCCGGCTCAGCAATTCCACCGTCACACCGGCCTTGGCCTCTGCCGAGGCAAGGCTGCGCACGATCACATGCAGCCCGTCGGTGCCAGAGAGCGTGGTCAGGCCCAGATCGGAGATCACGAACCACTGCCAGGCCGCAGGCACCACATAGGGGTCCACCCCCGGCACCGAGGCTTTCAGCGCATAAATCCCGGCAGGCAGGCCCTTGATCGCCTCGGCCAGCGGCAGACGGGTGGTCACGTCGCGGTTGACCTCCATCGCCACGCTGCCCGCGCCGGTCCACAATTCTTCGCCGACATCGCCGGTAAAGCCGGATTCCTGATATTCCATCATCGGCCAGCCAAAATAGCTGTTCTGCACAGACCGCAACAGGTTGCGGTCAGATACGCGGAACAACACCAGATCCAGCTTTTCGGTATTTACCGTTTCAACCGGCAGCGCCGCCTGATCTGATTTCGGCAGCACATAGGCCCGCCCGGGGAAGCGCACTCCGGGCTGGCGGTCGCGCACATAGGACGTCAGCGTGACCGATTTCACCAGCACCTGCCCATCCGCCGAAGGCAGCCCCTCGCGGAAGGTCAGCTGATAGCGTTTGCCATGCTGCACCCCTTCGACACAAAGCTGCCGCCAGCCTCCCGGCGCGACCGACAGACCCGGTTCCGGCAATTGCACGAAGGGGGTGTAATCCAGCCCCGCCTCCACCAGATTTTCTGACAGATTCACACAGATGCGCGGGCGGGCATTGTCGGATTGCACATCGGTTTCCAGCACGCGGAAGCCGTATTTTCCGGCGGCATCGTCCAGCAGGGCGGCGGTTTCATCGCGCGGTTGCAGATCCTGCGCCAGACGCAGTGCCTTGACCATGTCATTGCCACGGCCCGTCTGTTCCAATGCAAAGGCCATCTGCACCAAGGCATTGTGGCGCAGCGCCTTGTTCGCGCCGCGCAGATAGGCGTTGGTCGCCGCCCGCAGCGCACGGGCGCGCAGATCGCTCTGATCGCCCTGCTGTGCCTCGGCCGCCGCCAGCATCAGCCGGGCGTATTCGGTCCAGGCATCCGCCGAATCTTCCACATTGACCGCCGCCCCGGCAAAGTTGCTGGCCGACAGCAGATCGCCCTGCGCCTCCATATCGCGGGCGGATTGCAGATGTTCGGCCTCGCTCCATTGGCCGGAAGTGTGCTGATTGGCCAGATCCCTGGCCTGTGCCAGCGCCATGGCAAAATCATCGTCGGACAGGAAAGCAAGCTCGGCCTTGCGCTCGGGTGCTGCGGCCAGAACGTTGGCATCCGTGATCACCAGCCGCCCGGAAAACGCGCCCTGATAAAACGCCTCTGCGCCCGGATCGGCCTTGGGAAAACACGAGCCGTTGCGTGTGTTGAAGGTGAAATGCGTGCAATTCTGATCCGCCATGCAGGCGCGTTCGCAGGCGTCGATTGTGGTATCCAGCTGGGTCGACAGATCCCCGCCCGGCAGATCGGCATCCTGGCTCAGCACAAACCGCTTGGCCGGAATCACCTCTTCGGCCCAGGCCATTCCGGTCAGTGCGGGCGCACAGACCAAAAGCCCAACAAAAAACGCCCGGCTGAATGCACGCATCGAAAAATCTCCTCAAAGAGTTGCGCGGATGCTGCCACGCCCGCCCTGTTCACGCAATGACAAGCACGCCGCCGTTCCTGATTTGATCGCGTTAAGTTTTGTTTCACGATGTTGCGCCAGCTTGACCAAAACGCCGAATCCACAGGGGGCTCGGGCAGATCGGGTAACGGATGGACCTCGCAGATCGTCTGGCAAAGGAACGGCGGGCACGGCTCGCGGCAGAGCGGCTGCTGGAACACAAAAGCCGCGAATTGTTCGTGGCTAATGAAAAGCTGGCGCTGCACGCCCGCGCGCTGTCGGATCAGATTGTCGAACAGCGTCAGGTGGTGAAATCCGCCCTGTCAGAGGCCGAGGCGTTGAAGGGGCAGAACTCTCGCTTTCTGACGGATCTGGAACGCGCGCATACCGCCGCCGTGATGGCGGAACGGCGGCTGTGGGATTCGATCAACACGATTCGCGATGGATTCGCGGTGTTTGATGCAGGCAACCGGCTGGTCGCGGCCAATCGCGCCTATCTTGCCGCCTTTGACACCGATGCCATCGCCCCCGGCATCGGCTATGATGCGATCCTGCGTCTGGCCGCAGAAACCGGCCTTGTCGATATTGGCAACCAAAGCCCGGATGCCTGGTGCGCGGCCATGCTGGCCCGGTGGGACAGCGACCAGATCGAACCGATTGTGCTGCAATTTTCCAACGGCACCTGGGTGCGGCTGGTCGATCATCGGGCGCGCGATGGCGATATGGTCAGCCTCGCGCTCAACATCACCGATCAGATGCGGATCTGGGCGGCGATCGAGGCGATCCCCGATGGCTTCGTGCTGTTTGATCGGGAAGACCGGCTGATGACCTGCAATCAGCGCTACCGCGATCTTTATCCCGAAAGCAGCGCGGCGATGACCCCCGGTGCCAGCTTCGAATCCATCCTGCGCTATGGCCTTGCCCATGGCCAATATGCTGATGCGCTGGACCGCGAAGAGGCCTGGCTGGAGGACCGGCTGCGCCTGCGCGAAACGAAAAGTGTCGATTTTGAACAGGAACTTGCGGGCGGCCACTGGCTCCGGGTGATTGACCAGGAAACGCCGGATGGCGGGCGGGTCGGCCTGCGGGTGGACATCACGCAGGCCCGCGAACAACAGGCCGCGCTGGAGGCCGCGCGCGCTGCAGCCGAGGCTGCCGTGCGGGCGAAATCGGCGTTTCTGGCCAATATGAGCCATGAAATCCGCACGCCGATGAACGGGGTCGTCGGTATGGCCGAGTTGCTGTGCGACAGCCCGCTGTCCGAAGAGCAACGGCTGTTTGCCGAAACCATCCGCTCCTCCGGCGAGGCCTTGCTGGTGATCATCAATGACATCCTCGATTATTCCAAGATCGAAGCGGAACGCCTGACGCTGCACCCGGAACCCTTTGATCTGGAACGGGTGATCCACGAAGTGACGATGCTGCTGCAACCCCGTGCGCGCGCCCGCGGCGTCGATCTGATCATTGATTTCGACATGTTCCTGCCAACCCGCTATGTCGGCGATCCCGGTCGTTTGCGGCAGGTGCTGACCAATCTGATCGGCAATGCGGTGAAATTCACCGATGTGGGCCATGTTCTGGTGCGTGTGGTCGGGATCGAGGCCGGCCCCGGCGCGCAGCAGTTGCATATCACCGTCGAAGATACCGGCATCGGCATTGCACCCGAAAATCTCGATCACATTTTCGGCGAGTTCAATCAGGTCGATACCGCCACCAACCGCAAGTTCGAAGGCACAGGTCTGGGCCTTGCCATCTCGCGGCGGCTGATCGAACGGATGGGCGGGGCGGTCTGGGTCGACAGCGAGCTGGGGCGCGGCTCGTGTTTCGGGTTCCGCCTGTCGCTGCCGGTGGCCGAGGATGATGGCGACCACCCGGCGACCGTGACGCTGAACCGTGCGCTTGTGGTGGATGACCAGTTCATCAACCGCACCATTCTGGAACGACAACTGGCCACCTGCGGCATGCGTTCGGTGCTGTGCCGCTCCGGGGCCGAGGCCTTGGCCGTGCTGGCACAGGACCGGGACTTTGATGTGATCCTGACCGATCACGACATGCCCGATATGGATGGCCTGTCCTTTGCCAGCCATCTGGCGGAGGCGGGCAATGTGACACCGATCCTGCTGCTGTCCTCCTCCCCGGCCACCGCGCGCGAGGCCCCGGGGGCCGAACATCTGGCAGGGTTCCTGCAAAAGCCGCTGCTGCGCGCCGATCTTTATAGGCGCCTGCAGGATCTGTCGCCGCCGCCGCAGCCCCCCGTGGTGGCCCTGCCGCCCGCCGCGCCCGACCAGCCGCGCCGGGCGTTGCGGGTTCTGGCGGCCGAGGACAACCGCACCAATCAACTGGTGTTTCGCAAGATGGTGAAGGATCTGGATCTGGAGCTGACCTTTGCCAGCAACGGGCGCGAGGCGGTCACGCTGTTCCGCAGCCTGCGCCCCGATCTGATCTTCATGGATATCTCGATGCCGGAAATGGATGGGCGCGACGCCGCGCGCGCCATCCGCCAGTTGGAAACCGACGGCGATCATGTGCCCATCGTTGCCCTGACCGCCCACGCGCTTGAGGGGGATGCGGAGTCCATCCTTGCCGCCGGGATCGACCGTTATCTGACCAAACCCCTACGCAAATCCGTCATCTGCGAGGCGCTGTCGGAATTCACCCCCGCCGATGTACGCCCAGTGCAGCGGGGCGAGGCGGCGTTGCCACAAAGCGGAGCGGCCTGATGCACGCCGCGTCAGCTCTGGCGCAGAAATACCGGGCGTTCGGGCGCGGAGGAGGCGGGGCAATAGCGATAGCCCCCGGCCGTGAAATCGCGCAGCGTGTCGGGATCGGTCAGCCGCTGCTCCAGGATGAAGCGCGCCATCGCCCCCCGCGCCTTCTTGGCCCAGAAGCTCACCACTTTCTGCGCGCCTGCACGGTCCTCCAGAAACACCGGCGTGATCACCCGCAGGCGCAACGCGCCCGTATCCACCGCCGAGAAATATTCGACCGAAGCGCAGTTCACCAGAACCGCGCTGCCCTGCTCGGCCGCAAGATCGTTCAGCGCCGAGGCAAGGCGCGCGCCCCACCAGTGATAGAGCGTGGCCCCCCGATCCGTCGCCAGTCGCGAGCCCATTTCCAGCCGATAGGGTTCGATACAGTCGGTTGGGCGCAGCAGCCCATAAAGCCCCGAGAGGATGCGCAAATGTCCCTCAGCCCAGCGCCAGGCGTCGGGGTCAAGGGTCTTGGCCTCCAGCCCGGCATAGGTATCGCCCGCAAACAGCAGCGCCGCCGGCGCCTTGGGCTGCGTGCCAAAGGCGCTGAACCGCCCGGCATTCAGCTCGGCCAAAGCAGGCGAGATGTCCATCAGCTTGCGCAGGGCGTCTGGCGACAGCCCGCGCGCCACCGCGGCCAAGGCCCGCGCCTCCTCCTGAAAGGCCGGGTCTTGCGCCGTCATGCCCGCAGGCAACAGACCCGGTGCAGGCTCAAGCCGCTTGGCGGGCGAGATGACGGTCAGCATGGGTATTCCTTCACGGCCATGGGGATCGGGGCGGCGGGCATGGGCGTGTCAATCCGCGCGGCAGATCGCCAGAAACGCCGCGCCGAACCGGTCCAGCTTGGCGGGGCCCAGATCGCCAACCCGATCCAGTTCGGCCAGCGAGGCGGGCCGCGTCTCGGCAATACGGCGCAACACCGATTGCGACAGCGACAATGGCTTGCCGATCCCATCTTCGCCACGCATCAGCTGCAATTGCGCTTCGGCCAGCCGGTCAAAGATCTCGCCCGCCGGACGGCCCGCCAGCCGCATCCGCTGGGGATGCAGGGCCGCTGCCGCGCCGGTGATCACCTCCAAAAACGCCAGCCCGTAGCTTTCCAGCTTTTTCGCACCGACCCCACTGACCTGCGCCATCTGATCCAGCGAGGCCGGGCGACGCTCGGCCATCTCGATCAGCGTGCGGTCGGGGAAGATCACATAGGCGGGCACGCGCGCCGCCTCGGCCAAAGCCCGGCGCTTGGCCTTGAGCGCCGACAGCAGCGGCGCATCCTCTTCGGACACCAGCGTCTTGACCATGGGCCGCGCCCCTGCCGCCTGCACGGTATCGCGGCGCAGGGTGATCGGCTCTTCGCCGCGCAGGATGGGGCGCGCCGCTTCGGTCATGCGCAGGGCGCCAAAACGGTCCGGGTCGGGGCGTACCAGATCCCGGCCCATCATCTGCCGGAACACCGCCCCCCAGGCCGGTTTCGACAGATCCCGCCCCACAGCAAAGGTGGGCAGCGCGTCATGGCCCTTTTCGCGCACCTTGGCGGTAGCATTTCCGGTCAGGATATCAATCAGATGCCCCGCGCCAAACCATTCGCCGGTGCGCAGAATGGCCGACAGCGCCTTGCGCACCGCATCGGTGCCGTCAAACAACACGGCGGGCCGGTCGCACAGATCACAATTGCCACAGGGCTCGGCAGTTTCGCCGAAATAGCCCAGCAACACCTGACGGCGGCAGGCCATCGCCTCGGCAAGCCCCAGCAGCGCATTCAGCCGCGCATGATCGGCGGCCTTGCGGTCCGGCGGGGCCTGCCCTTCGTCGATCTGGCTGCGCCGCAGCCGGATGTCATCGGGGCCATAGAGCGTCAGCGTTTCGGCAGGCGCACCATCGCGGCCCGCGCGACCGATTTCCTGATAATAGCCTTCAATGCTTTTGGGCAGATCGGCATGGGCGACCCAGCGGATATCCGGCTTGTCGATCCCCATGCCGAAGGCAATCGTGGCCACCACGATCAGCCCGTCTTCCTGCTGAAAGCGCACCTCGACGCTGCGCCGGTCTTCCGGGTCCATGCCGCCGTGATAATGGCAGGCAAGGTGCCCAGCCTCGCGCAGTGCCTGCGACAGAACCTCGGTTTTCGCGCGGGTCGCACAATAGACGATGCCGGACTGAGCCTTGCGCGCCTGCGCGAAGTCAAGGATCTGGCGGCGCGGGCTGTCTTTCACCGCAAAGGCAAGGTGGATGTTCGGGCGGTCAAACCCGCGCAGGAAGGTGGCAGGCTCCACCCCGTCGAACAGGCGGGTGACGATTTCGGCGCGGGTTTCCTCGTCTGCCGTGGCGGTAAAGGCCGCCAGCGGCACCTGCAAGGCGCGTTTCAGCTCGCCGATGCGCAGGTAATCAGGGCGGAAGTCATGGCCCCACTGGCTGACGCAATGCGCCTCGTCCACCGCGATCAGCCGCACGCCGATCCGGCGCAGCAGGCCCATGCTGCCCGGTGCGGCCAGCCGCTCCGGTGCCATATAGAGCAGCTTGAGCCGCCCTTCATCCAGCGCCGCGAATACCTCTTCGGTTTCGGCATCGGTATTGCCAGAGGTCAGCGCCCCCGCCTCGACCCCGGCCTCGCGCAGGGCACGCACCTGATCGCGCATCAGCGCAATCAGCGGCGAGATGACCACCGTCACGCCCTCGCGGCACAGGGCAGGCAGTTGGAAACACAAGGATTTTCCGCCACCCGTCGGCATGATGGCCAGCGTGTCGCGGCCCGCCAGCACGGCCTCCACGATCTCTTCCTGACCGGGACGAAACGCCCCGTATCCAAAGACCGAGGCCAGAAGCTCGCGCGGGTGCTGCATGGATCAGAAGAACATCGGCAGGTTGTTCTGGATCACGATGCGCAGCGCATAAATGCCCAGCAGCACGACAAGCGGGGCAAAATCAATCCCGCCCATCTGCGGCAGCACCGAGCGGACCTTGCTGTACACCGGCTCAAGCACGCGGTTCAGGCCATACCAGATCTGCGCCACGATCGGCTGACGCAGGTTCAGCACCTGGAAATTGATCAGCCAGCTCATGATGATATGCGCGATGACGATGAACTGCGCGATATCAAGCACGAGCAGCAGGATTTGCAGGATCGAAACCATCGAAAGGGCCCTCATTATCGGTTGTGGTTTAGGTAGCGCGCAGCCCCCAGAAGCACAACCATTTCCGCAGCGTTTCGCTTGACCTGCGCGTCAGTCTTGGGCAGGCCACGGACAGGAGGCCCGCGCATGTATCCGTATTTTCGTCTCGCCAAGGAAATCCTCAAATTCCGCAAGGCGCCCCGCCTCGGGATTTTTGACACGCATGTCAGCACCCATATCTGCTGGCCTTGGGATATTGACCCCTGGCGCGAGCTGAACAATGGCCGCACCCTGACGCTCTATGATCTGGGCCGGGTGCCGCTTGGCCTGCGGGCCGGGCTGCATGAGGTGGTGCGGCGCAATGGCTGGGGCATGGCGATTGCCGGCAATTCGCTGCGTTACCGCAAAAGGGTCACGGTGTTTCAGCGCGTCACAATTCATTCGCGCTGCATCGGCTGGGATCACCGCTTCATCTATATCGAACAAAGCATGTGGCGTGGCGCGGACTGCACCAGCCACATGCTCGCCCGCTCTGCCTTCACCTCGAAACAGGGCATCGTGCCACCTGGAAAGGTGCTGGCGGCCATGGGGCTATCGCCCGAAAGCCCGGCCCTGCCTGGCTGGGTGCAGGACTGGATCGACGCGGATGCCGGGCGGCCCTGGCCGCCGGAGCGCTGAGCCCCGCGCGCTGACACCTTGCACGCGCGGCCTGTTTCAGGCTTCATCGTGGCCAAACAGGGGGCACGCATGGTAACGACACGCAAACGCATCTGGGGCTGGTATTTCTTTGATTGGGCCAGCCAACCCTACAACACCCTGCTGCTGACCTTCATCTTCGGCCCATATTTCGCAGAAGTCGCGCGCGCGCATTTCGTGGCGCAGGGTCTGACCGCCACCGCCGCCGGGGCAGAGGCACAGGCCTTGTGGGGCTATGGCCAGACCATTGCGGGCGTCTGCATCGCCCTGCTGGCCCCGGTTCTGGGCGCAATTGCTGACGGGTCGGGGCGGCGCATGGTCTGGATCTGGGCCTTTTCGGCCTGTTATGTCATTGGTGCCTATGGGCTGTGGTATCTGCTGCCGGTGCAACCCGGACTGACCATGGCGATGGTCTTTTTCGGGCTGGGCCTGATCGGCATGGAATTTGCCACGATCTTTACCAATTCGCTGATGCCCAGCCTCGCCAGCGAAGAGGAAATGGGCAAGATCTCGGGCTCGGGCTTTGCCTTTGGCTATCTCGGCGGCATCGTCTCGTTGGTGATCATGCTGCTGCTGTTTGCGGAAAATGGCGTGACGGGCAAAACCCTGATCGGCATCGACCCGATCTTCGGGCTGGATGCCACCGAGCGTGAGGGCACCCGCGCGGTCGGCCCCTTCACCGCGCTGTGGTTTGCGCTGTTCATGGTGCCGTTTTTCCTCTGGGTGCGCGAGCCGCGCGGGACGCACCGCGCCATCAGCCTCGGCACCGCCATGGCCAATCTGGGGCGGCTGCTGAAAAGCCTGCCGTCGCGGCAAAGCCTGTTTGCCTATCTCATGTCCTCGATGTTCTACCGCGACTCGCTGAATGCGCTTTACGGCTTTGGCGGCGTCTATGCCTCGGGCGTGCTGGGGTGGAGCGTGACGCAGATCGGGATTTTCGGCATCACCGGCGCGATTGCGGCCAGCCTCGCCACCTGGATCGGCGGCAAGCTGGATGCGGCACGCGGGCCAAAGCCGGTGATCGTGCTGTCGATCTGGGTGCTGATCGCGGTCTGTTGTGTGATCGTCGGCATGTCGCGCGAGGCGATTTTCGGCTTTGCCTTCGCCCCCGGTTCGGCCATGCCGGATTACATCATGTATGGCTGCGGCATCCTGATCGGGGCGGCGGGCGGTACGGTGCAGGCGGCCTCACGCACGATGATGGTGTTCCACACCACGCCCGAACGCGCGACCGAGGCTTTTGGCCTGTTCGCGCTGTCTGGCAAGGCCACCGCCTTCATCGCGCCCTTCGCCATCGCAGTCGCCTCGGACATAAGCGGATCACAGCGCATCGGCGTAGCCCCGCTGATCGGCCTGTTCCTCATCGGCCTCATTCTGCTAGTCTGGGTCAAACCGAATGGTGAAAAGCAGGCATGACAATGATCCGCAAACTGTCGCTCGTGCTGTCCATAGGCCTTGGGCTGGCGCTGCCTGCCGGGGCGGATGGTCTGGCCAATCAGCTGCTGGGGGCCAAGGCCCTGCCGTCGCAGCAGGCCCCGATGCCGATCGGATCCTATGCCAAGGGCTGTGGTGCCGGGTTGATGGAATTGCCGGAAACCGGGCCGACATGGCAGGCCATGCGCCTGTCGCGCAACCGTAATTTCGGCCATCCCGAAATGGTCGGCTTCCTGCAGGCGTTGTCGGTTGCCGCCACCCAGATCGGCTGGAACGGGCTTTATATCGGCGACATCAGCCAGCCGCGCGGGGGGCCGATGACCTCGGGCCATGCCAGCCATCAGATCGGGCTGGATGCCGATATCTGGATGTTGCCGCCCAAACGACTGAACCTGTCGCGGTCTGAACGGGAAAACATCAGCTCGATCCCGGTGCGGTCGGCGGATCAGCGCAGCGTCACCCGCAACTGGACGGCCTCGCATCACGCGCTGCTGCGCGCCGCGGCCTCGGACAAACGTGTGGACCGCATCTTTGTCGCCGCCGCCGTCAAGATCGAGATGTGCAAGACCGCCACCCGCAAAGACAAGGCGTGGCTGCAAAAGATCCGCCCCGTCGCCGGGCATGACACACATTTTCATGTGCGGCTGAAATGCCCGAAAGGGGCAACGCTCTGCGAAACCCAGACACCGACGGTGGCAGAGCTGTCGAATGGCGGCAATGGCTGCGATGACACGCTGATGTGGTGGGTCACCGATTACCTGAACCCGCCGAAGCCCAGCAAGAAGCCGACAGAACCGGCACCGCGCAAGCGCCATCCGCGCGAATACACCATGGCCGATCTGCCGAACCAATGCGCCGCCGTACTGTCTGCGCCATAATTCTGGCCTGTGGGCTGGCACTGGAAGGCAGCGCCAGCCCGACCCTGCCGAACGGCTATCTGGGCAGCTTTATCTGGCGGTCGGAGGATCCGCGCATGGGCGGCATGTCGGCCATCGAGCTGGACCGCAACGGCAGTGGCTTTACCGCGCTGTCGGATCGCGGCGGCTGGACCACGGGCAGGCTGATCCGCGATGACGCAGGCCGCATCACCGGCATTGAGGCCGCGCCGGTGCGCTTGCTGCGCGGCAAGGGCAGCGCGCCACTGGCGGCAGAGAGGTCGGATAGCGAAGGTCTGGCGATTGCCCCGGATGGCACGGCTTATGTCTCGCTGGAGGGGGTGGCCCGGGTGCTCCGCTATGAGCGGTTGGACGGCCCCGCCGAAAACCTGCCGATCCCGCCCGAGTTCCGCCGCCTGCAACGCAATTCCGCGCTGGAGGCGCTGGCAATCGGTCCCGATGGCGCGCTTTATACCCTGCCCGAACGCTCTGGCCGCGAAAACCGCCCCTTCCCGGTGTTCCGCTTTCGCAATGGCGCCTGGGCCCAACCCTTCACCATTCCGCGTCTTGGCTCTTTCCTGCCTGTGGGCGCGGATTTCGGCCCCGATGGCCGCCTTTATCTGCTGGAGCGGCAGTTTCGCGGGCTGATGGGCTTTGCCGCGCGGGTGCGCCGGTTTGAGATTGCGGGTGATAGCATCAGCGCGGGCGAGGTGCTGCTGGAAACCCGGCCCGGTCAGCATGACAATCTGGAAGGCATGGCGGTCTGGCGCGATGGCGGCGGTGACATCCGCCTGACACTGATTGCCGATGACAATTTCCGCTTTTTCCAGACCACAGAAATTGTCGAATACCGTATCCCCGGTTGACTCGGCCATCCCCGGCGCGTATCGGGGCTGCCTTGCCCAAAAGGGCCAAGTCTCCGCGACCTTGTAAAAAACGGAACTCGCATGTCCAAATCCCTGATCCCTGGCATTCTTGCCATGGCCGCGCTTGTCGTGGCCTCGAATATCCTTGTGCAATATCTGCTCGGCCCCTGGCTTACCTGGGGGGCGCTGACCTATCCCTTCGCCTTTCTCGTGACCGACCTTACCAACCGCCTGCAAGGTGCCGCCGCCGCGCGCCGCGTGGTGATCGTGGGCTTTGTGGTCGGGGTGATCTGTTCGCTGATCGGCACGCAGATCATGGGCGAATTCGGTCCGCTGGTCACCCTGCGCGTGGCGCTTGGCTCGGGCACCGCGTTCCTCTGCGCGCAACTGACCGATGTTGCAGTGTTCAACCGCCTGCGCGCCGGAAGCTGGTGGCGCGCGCCGCTGATCTCCACGCTGGTCGGGGCAACGCTCGACACCATGCTGTTCTTCACCATTGCCTTTTCGGCAGGGCTGAGCGGCATTGAGCCGGGCAATGATGTGGCTTGGGCAAATGAACTTGTGCCGCTTCTGGGCGTGGGCCCGGTGCTGCCCTTGTGGATCTCGCTCGGAACGGCCGACTGGCTGGTGAAACTTGCGCTCGCAGCTGTTGCACTTGTGCCATTCCGGCTGATTGTCGGAAAGTTGACCACACGGCTGGCGTAAAAACTTTTGACAAACACAAAATCTGTGTCAGGCTCACCTTATCGGCAACACATTGAAAGGAGGTGATCCAGTGTCTAGAGTGATATTGGAGAGAGGTGTCGGGACAGTCGGAGGGAGTGGTTCCTAAGGGCAAACCCTTAGAAAACAAGACTTTTGATTGGGCTTGAAACCTAACTGGCCCATCTCCTAGGAACTCGGAAAGGGTCGCCGAACACCGGCGGCCCTTTCTCGTATCAGCGTGCCAATGTTAAAATAAACCGGATGCACGCTTAAAATGTAACCGCTTTATAAACGACCCATCAGGGCGTTTATAACCGGCAGATTGACGGATCAAACCGCACTGCCCCCTTCCGTGCTGCGCAAAACCCGCTACCTTGTCGCCATGCTGCGGATCAATGACACACTCACCATTGCCGACTGGGAACTGTCCGAGAGCTTTTCGCGCTCGTCAGGGCCGGGGGGGCAGAATGTCAACAAGGTGGAAACCGCCGTTGAACTGCGGTTCGAGGCCGAACGCTCGCCGCATCTTGGCCCGGCGGTCAAGGCGCGGCTGAAGCGGCTGGCCGGGCGGCGCTGGACCAATGAGGGCGCGATTGTCATTCGGGCCGAAGAAACCCGCAGTCAGGCGCGCAACCGCGAACTGGCCGAGGAACGGCTGATCGAGCTGATCCGCGCAGCGCTGGTCGCGCCAAAGCGGCGCATCGCCACCAAACCGACGCTGGGCAGCCAGCGCCGCAGGCTCAGTGCCAAAACCCAGCGGGGCGAGGTGAAATCGCTGCGCGGCAAAATCCCGGAGGATGGCGAATGACCGAGGCCGAAGAGGCAGCGGCCCATTGGGGCGGCACCGATCTGCGCCTGCTGCGCAACCGCGAAAATGCCGTCTATGCCATGCGCCTGCCCGATGGGCGGCGCGCGGCCCTGCGTCTACATCGCCCCGGCTATCAGGGCGCGGCGGCGATCCGGTCCGAGCTGTGGTGGTGCGCGGAACTGGCGGGCCGGGGCGTGGCGGTGCCAGCACCGCTGCCCAGCACTCATGGCGAGATGTTGCCACAACTGACGGGCGGGCGGGTCGCATCCGCCATCGCCTGGGTCGAGGGCCAGCCCTTTGGCGAGGCGGGGCACCCCCTGCCCGGCACCGCCGCCCAGCAGATTGCCCGCCATCATGCCTTGGGCCACCTGCTTGCCACCGTCCACACCGTGACCGACTCGCTGGTCTTGCCGCACGATTTCACCCGCCCGCGCTGGGACATCGACGGGCTGACCGGCGAGACGCCGTTCTGGGGCCGGTTCTGGGAACATCCCGCCCTTGGGCCGGAGGATGGCCGCACCCTGCGCCGCGCGCGCGATTTCCTGCGCGAGGCCCTGACGGATCATGCCCGCACAGCACCGCTGGGGCCGATCCATGCCGATGTCTTGCGTGAAAACATTCTGGTGGATGGGGAACAGCTGTCGCTGATTGATTTCGATGACAGCGGCATCGGCTTTCGGCTCTATGATCTGGGCACGGTGATGTCGCAGAACCTGTATGAGCCACAGCGTCCTGCCCTGCAACAGGCGCTGATCGACGGCTATGCCGCACTCCGCCCGCTCGATTCCAATATGGTGCCAGTGTTCACATTGGCGCGTGTGCTGGCATCGGTCGGCTGGGCCGCCCCCCGTCTGGCCCCGGATGATCCCATTCATCGTAGCCATATCGCCCGCGCGGTGATGTGGGCGGATCATGTGATGGCAGGCCACGCCTGAGCCATTCCGCACGATCATGCGGAAATCGGTTGCCGCCTCGCCGGACGCGGGATAATGCGACAGGCGAATGACAGCTCGGTAACATCTGCATGACAAACCCTGCCCCGCAAAATCAGTGGAAAACGCTCGACAAGGATCTTTCACGCCTTGTGGTCCTGGAACAGGCGACAAGCTTTCTGTCACGCCCGCTGATCGCCATCGGCATCGGTCTGGCGTTTGTTGCCTTCTGTGCCATTGCCGCAGCCGTCTTCACCGGCGGTGCGCCCAATTCGTTGATCATCGTCGCGGCGGCGGCCTTCGGGGCCTATATGGCGCTGAACATCGGCGCCAATGATGTGGCCAACAACATGGGCCCGGCGGTGGGGGCCAATGCCCTGACCATGGGCGGCGCGCTGGTGATCGCCGCCGTGTTTGAAACCGCAGGCGCGCTGATTGCCGGGGGCGATGTTGTATCGACCATTTCCGGCGGGATCGTCGCCCCCGAGGCGGTGGCCGATCCCCACACCTTCATCTGGACGATGATGGCGGCGCTGATCGCCTCGTCGCTCTGGCTCAATCTGGCGACGGCGCTGGGGGCTCCGGTGTCGACCACCCATGCGATTGTCGGCGGAGTGATGGGCGCGGGCATCGTGGCGGCCGGCTTCGGCGCGGTCGATTGGGGCAAGATGGGGCAGATCGCCCTCAGCTGGATCATCTCGCCGGTGCTGGGCGGGGTGATTGCCGCCGCGTTTCTGGCCTTCATCAAGGCCCGCATCAATGATGTCGAAGACAAGCTGGGCGCGGCGCGCTTCTGGGTGCCGATCCTGATCGGCATCATGGCAGGCACCTTCGCCACCTATCTTGCCGTCAAGGGTCTGAAAAAACTGATCGACATTTCCATGCCCTCGGCGGTGCTGCTCGGGCTGGCAATTGGCGTCGTGTCGGTCTTTCTCACCCGCCCGATGATCCGCCGTCAGGCAGCCGGGATGGAGAACCGCAAGAAATCGCTGAAAAAACTGTTCGGCATGCCACTGGTCCTGTCAGCCGCGCTGCTGTCCTTTGCGCATGGGGCCAATGATGTGGCCAATGCGGTGGGGCCATTGGCAGCGATTGTTCATGCCGTGGCCGATGGCGGCACCGCCGAAAAGGTGCAGATCCCGCTGTGGGTGATGCTGATCGGCGCGGGCGGCATCTCGTTCGGCCTGACCCTGTTCGGGCCGAAACTGATCCGCATGGTCGGCACCGAAATCACCAAGCTGAACCCGATGCGCGCCTATTGCGTGGCGCTATCGGCAGCGATCACCGTGATCGTGGCCAGCTGGCTGGGCCTGCCGGTCAGCTCCACCCATATCGCCGTGGGTGCGGTGTTTGGCGTTGGTTTCTTTCGGGAATGGCACGCCGAACGGCGTGTGCGGCAGACCGGCATCATCAAGGGCAAACCCGTCGCCCCGGATGAACGGTCGCGGCGCAAACTGGTGCGGCGGGCGCATGTGCTGTCGATCGGCGCGGCCTGGGTTGTCACCGTGCCCCTGACGGCGCTGCTGTCGGCCCTGATCTTTGTCGTACTGAACTGGCTGGCCTGACGCGCGTCAGACCAGCAGATCCTGCGCCACCTGATCGGCCACGCCGAACACCCGTTTGTAGCGCGCCACCTCTTCCGCCGGACCCATGGCCTTGTTCGGATTGTCTGACAGCTTCACCGTGGGCCGCCCATTGGCCGAGACGGCCTTGCACACCAGACTGAACGGCGCCAGCCGTTCGCCCGCGAGGCCGCGGAAATCATTGGTCAGCATCGTGCCCCAGCCGAACGAGACCTTGACCCGCCCGGCGAACTGCCGGTGCAGCTCTTCGATCTTGGCGACATCCAGCCCGTCCGAAAAGATCACCAGTTTCTTCAGCGGGTCTTCACCCTTTTCCTGCCACCAGCGAATCGCCGTCTCTGCCCCGCGCGCCGGATCACCGCTGTCGATGCGGATCCCGGTCCAGGTGCTGAGCCAGTCCGGCGCGTTTTTCAGAAAGCCCTCGGTCCCGTAGGTATCGGGCAGCATGATGCGCAGATTGCCGTCATGTTCCTCGTGCCAGTCGGCCAGCACCTGATAGGGGGCCTGCGCCAGATCGGCATCATTGGTGGTCAGCGCCGAATAGACCATGGGCAGTTCATGCGCATTGGTGCCGATGGCCTCGATATCGCGCTTCATGGCAATGCGGCAGTTGGAGGTGCCGGTGAAGGCAGAGCCCAGACCCTCTTGCATCGCCTGCACACACCAATCCTGCCACAGGAAGGAATGGCGGCGACGGGTGCCGAAATCCGCAATTTTCAAGCCCTCGATCCCGCGCAACCGTTCGATCTTTTCCCACAGCCGGGCCATGGCGCGGGCATAGAGCACCTGAAGCTCAAACTTGCCCATGCCACGCAGCACGGCGCGCGAGCGCAACTCCATCAGCACCGCCAGCGCCGGAATTTCCCACAGCATCACCTCGGGCCATTTGCCCTCGAAGGTCAGCTCATACTGCCCGTCGCGCTTTTCCAGATGATAGGGCGGCAGGCGCAGCCCCTCGAACCATTCCATGAAATCGGGGCGGAACATCTGGCGTTTGCCGTAGAAGGTATTGCCGCGCAACCAGGTGCTTTCGCCGCGCGACAGGCTCAGGCTGCGCACATGATCCAGCTGTTCGCGCAGCTCGCCCTCGTCGATCAGATCGCCCAGCCGCACCGATTTGCTGCGGTTGATCAGGCTGAACACCACGGTGGTATCGGGTTTATTGCGGAAAATCGACTGGCACATCAACAGCTTGTAAAAGTCCGTGTCGATGAGCGAGCGGACGATCGGGTCGATCTTCCAGTTGTGGTTATGCACCCGTGTGGCGATATCGACCATTCAGCGTCTCCCTTTGCCACCCCTGTCTAAGCCATGTTCCGGGGAAAGGTCAAAACCAGATCCGGGGCGGGCCTAGGCTAGAATGACCCCGGCTGCGCGCATCTGATCGCAGGCCCGGGCCAAAGAGCCGTCCAGATCAATCGCGCGGCAGGCCTGCATCCGCACCGTCACGCCAAAGCCCAGCCGCACCGCATCCAGCGCCGAATAGGCGACGCAGAAATCCGTGGCCAGCCCGACCAGCGTCAGCGTGGACGCCCCGCGGGCACGCAGATACCCGTCAAGCCCGGTCTGGGTCTGATGGTCATTCTCGAAAAACGCGGAATAGCTGTCGATCTGCGGGCGAAAGCCCTTACGGATCACCAGATCCGCCGCATCGCTGTGCAGCCCGGAATGGAACACCGCCCCCGCTGTGCCCTGCACACAGTGCGCGGGCCACAGAACCTGCGGCCCATAGGGCATGTCTATCTGCGAAAACGGGGCCGCGCCAGGATGATTGTCGGCAAAGCTGCTGTGAGTGACGGGGTGCCAATCCTGCGTCAGCACCTTGATGGCAAATTGCCCGAGCAGGGCATTGACCTCGGGCAGGATCTCGTCCCCCCCGGCCACCGCCAGCGCCCCGCCGGGGCAGAAATCATTCTGCACGTCGATCACGATCAGGGCGTCGGTCTGTGGGTGCATCGCCATTGTCCTTGCTGTTTGCACAGGGCTAAGCATCGCGGCGGGATGCGTCAATGCCGCCCTTGCATTTCACACGCGCCGGGGCCAAATGCGCGCATGATCACCATTGCCGCACTCTATCATTTCACCCGTTTCGCTGATCCCGCCAGCCTGCGCGCGCCGCTGCAAACCGCCGCCGAGGCACAGGGCATCAAGGGATCGCTGCTGATTGCCGCCGAAGGCATCAATGGCACGATTGCAGGCAGCCGCAGCGGAATCGACGCCTTGCTGGCGATGATCCGCGCCCTGCCCGGCTGCGCCGATCTGGAGCACAAGGAAAGCTGGTCCGAAACCATGCCCTTTGGCCGGATGAAGGTGCGGCTGAAGCGGGAAATCGTGACCATGGGCCAGCCCGACATCGACCCGCGCGCCCGCGTCGGGCATTACGTCGCCGCGCAGGACTGGAACGATCTGATTTCGCAGCCGGATGTGGCGGTGATTGACACCCGCAACGATTACGAGGTCGCCATCGGCACCTTTCGCGGTGCCGTCGATCCCGACACCCGCAGCTTCCGCGATTTTCCGGCGTGGTGGGCGGCCAACAAGGACAGGTTCCACAACAAACGCATCGCCATGTTCTGCACCGGCGGCATCCGCTGCGAGAAATCGACCAACTTCCTGCTGGGGCAAGGGGTGAACGAGGTCTATCACCTGAAAGGCGGCATCCTGAAATATCTCGAGGATGTGCCGCAGGACCAAAGCCTGTGGGATGGCGAATGTTATGTGTTCGATCAGCGCGTCAGCGTCGGCCATGGCCTTGTGCCTGGTGCCTATGACAGCTGCCACGCCTGCCGCAGACCGCTCGCCCCCGATGACAAACTGCGCCCGGAATATGAGCTTGGCGTGCAATGCCATCACTGCGTTGACGAATATGGCCCCGAAGACCGCGCCCGGTTTCGTGAACGGATGCACCAGATGACCCTGGCCCAGAAGCGCGGGCAAAAGCACCTCGGCGGCTGATCCCCGAAGATCAGGGGGCAGCGCCGAGGGAGATCTCCACCGCCCGCGCATAGCCCATGTCGGGATCAAACCGGCCCTCGCGCAGAAACAGGATCGTCTGCGCGATCACCTGCGGGTTCAGCATCATGAATGTATGCGTCACCGGCAGCGTCACATGCGCCGTCATGCCGGCCACCTTGGTCGAGGCGACCGACACCTTGCCATCATCCGGGCCTTCTATGATCGAGGAATAGACGGGGTTCAGCGACCGGCTGCCCGCAATCACGCCCAGGGCATAATCCGGCAGCGGCAGCGCCCGTGGCACGGATCCCGGCCCGGTGCCCAGTTGCACCCCCGCCGGGCCGTTCAGCCATTCAAACGCACCAATCTCGCCAAAGGCATCCACCAGCTCTGACCCGTGGTTGGGCGGGGCGAGCATCACCACGCGGCCCATCTCGGCCGGAGGGTTTGCCATCAGCCAGATCCGCGCCAGAATCCCGCCCATGGAATGGGTGACAAAATGCACCGGGCCGGGCGCGCATTGCGCAACCGCCGTGCCCACCAGCGGCGCCAGATCGCGCAAAGGCGCATCGGTAGAAGGATAGCCCTCGTTCACCACCTGAAAGCCCTGTGCCTTCAGCGCCTCTTCCATCGCCAGAAGCGAGGTTTCGCTGCGCGCCAGCCCATGCAGAAGCACCACACAATCGGCAAGGGCGGGTGTGGCAAGCAGGCTGAACAGGGCAATCAGGCGCAACATGCCCGCAATCTAGGATCAGATGCGCGGCAAATCCATGGACAAACGCAGCGCTTTCCCCCAGCCTGCCCGCATGAAGCCCATCTGCCCCCGCCTTGCCGCCCGCGCCCTGATCCTGCATGACGACCGCCTGCTGCTGGTGAATGCCTATGGCGGCGGCATATCCGATCTGTGGTGCGCCCCCGGTGGCGGGGTGGAGCGCGGCACCTCCTTGCCCGCAAACCTGATCCGCGAGGTGCATGAGGAAACCGGGCTGACCGTCGCTGTTGGCGATCCGGCGCTGGTGAATGAATTTCACGATCCGCGCGGCACGTTTCATCAGGTTGACATCTATTTCCGCTGCACCATCGTGGCGGGCGTGATTGATCCGGCATGGCGCGACCCCGAAGGCATCGTCACCCAGCGCCGGTTTTTCAGCCGCACCGAACTGTCGCGCATCCGCTTCAAACCCGACAGCCTGCCCGCCGCCGCCTGGGGCAGCGGTATCCTCTATGACGCCTTGGAGCCGATCACCCGATGAGCCGCGCCTTTGTCAAGGAAGATGGCAATGATCTGGAGCCACTGCCCGATCTGCCTCTGTCGCCGCATCCTAATTACGTCACCCCGCGCGGCCTGACGGCGCTGCAAACCCGCCTGCGCGACACGCAAGAGCGGCTGGCCCTGCTGCGCGCCCGGCCAGACCGGCTGGACAAGCTGCCCGAAGCCGCCGCCGAGCGGGACATCCGCTATCTGGAGGCCCGGCTGCGCAGCGCCATGGTGATCGACCCGGCGCAGCAGCCGTTGCGCGCCGTGGCCTTTGGCCTGAGCGTTGTCGTCGCGGATGAGGCGGGCGTGGAAAGCCGCTATGAAATCACCGGCGAGGATGAGGCCGACGCAGCACAGGGCCGGATTGCGCCGCAATCACCACTGGCCCGCGCCCTGATCGGGGCCGAGGTCGGCGACAGCGTGATCTGGCGCCGCCCCACCGGCCCGGCCACGCTGGAGATCGTGGCCATCGAACACCCCGCCTGATCGCCGCTCAGCCCGCCTCTGTCTGTGCCGCACAGCGCGACCACAGCCAGCCATTCGGCCCCAGCTGCACCATACCTTTCGCCAGCTTTGCCGCCGCGTGCGGCCCGTCCATTGCGACCAGCTCCGCAACGGCCACGCTTTGCGCGTCGGATGACAGGTTGAACAGACAGATCACACTGCCTTCTGCATCATCCCGCCGAAACCCGAGCAGCGGCGCCGGCAGATCGAAGAACCGGCTGCGCCCGGCCCGCAGCGCCGATCCCTTGCGCCAGTCCAGCAGCGCGCGATAGGTTTCCAGAACCGACCCCGCCACACCCTGTTGCGACAGCACGTTCCGGTCCAGCTGCGGCCCCTTCACCGGCAACCACGGCGTGCCCGTGGTAAAGCCGCCGGTATGCGAGCCATCCCAGACCATCGGCGTGCGGCAGCCATCGCGCCCCTTGTAATCAGGCCAGAAGCGGAAGCCGGGCGGATCGGTCAGTTCGTGATATTCGATATCGGTTTCGGTCTGGCCCAGCTCTTCACCCTGATAGAGACAGATGGAGCCTTCAAAGCTCAACAGCATCGCCGCCGCCAGCTTTGCCACATCGTCCTGGGTGCCGTGATCGGCCCAGCGGGTCACATGCCGGATCACGTCATGGTTGGAAAAGGCCCACATCGGCCAGCCATCCGGCGCGGCGGTGAAAAACCCCTCCACCCGGCTACGAAAATGCTCTGGCGTGAACAGCGGCCCCAGCATGTCAAAACTATAGGCCATGTGCAGGCGGCCATTGCTGGTATATTCCTCCATGATCTTCAGCGAGCGGCGCGGCCCGTCGCCCACCTCGCCCACCATGCTGCGCGCCTCGTATTCATCCAGCAGCGCGCGCAACCGGGCCAGAAAGGCAAGATTCTCGGGCCGGGATTTGGAAAACTCGTGGTCTTGCATGTCATAGGGGTTCACCGCAGGCGTATTATCGGCGCGCGGCTCCGGCCCATTGTTGCGCAGCTTCTGGTCGTGGAAATAGTAGTTCACGGTATCCAGCCGGAACCCGTCGACCCCGCGCTCCAGCCAGAAGCGCAGCACAGACAGAACCCAATCCTGAACCTCCGGGTTGTGAAAGTTGAAATCGGGCTGCGACGGCAGGAAGTTGTGCAGGTAATATTGCCGCCGCCGCGTATCCCACTCCCAGGCACTGCCGCCGAACACCGACACCCAGTTGTTGGGCGGGCTGCCATCCGGCTGCGCATCGGCCCAGACATACCAGTCGGCCTTGTCATTGCTGCGGTCGCGGCGACTTTGCGCGAAATAGGGGTGCTGGTCGCTGGAATGGCTGATCACCTGATCAATGACCACCTTCAGCCCCAGATCATGCGCCTGCGCCACCAGCGTATCAAAATCCGCAAGCGTGCCGAACAGCGGATCAATGTCGCAGTAATCCGAAACGTCATAACCCATATCGGCCATCGGGCTTTTGAACACGGGCGACAGCCAGACCGCATCGACACCAAGCGACGCGATATGGCCAAGCCGCTGCGTGATGCCCTTCAGATCGCCAATGCCGTCACCATCACTGTCCTGAAACGACCTTGGATATACCTGATAGACCACCGCACCGCGCCACCACTCTGTCATGTCTGCCCCCGAAGCCCATCGTGACTGTTTCCGCTAACCTTAGGGACGGCACGGGCCGGTGCAAGCGTTTTTGAAACCGCTTTGGACGCGGATTTGGCGGCCATGCAGGCCACGCATCACATTCCGTCATTGTACGGATCACAAGATTTGGATTGACCGCACCGCGCCGCCACCGCAACCTCCGCGCCTGATCCCGGAGCGCATATCATGACCAAAGCCCCCCTTTTTACCTCGGTCCTGATTGCAGGCTGTGTGATCCTTCTGCTGAACTTCGCGCTGCGCGCCAGTTTCGGCATGTTCCAGATCCCGATCGCCACCGAGTTCAACTGGCCGCGTGCCGAATTTTCGCTGGCCATCGCCATTCAGAACCTCGCCTGGGGCATCGGGCAGCCGATCTTTGGCGCGCTGGCCGAACGCTTTGGCGACCGCAAGGCGGTCATCCTCGGGGCCTTCACCTATGCGCTGGGTCTGGTGCTGTCGAGTTCCGCCGTCACCCCGTTGCAGATGCAGCTTTATGAGGTGCTTGTCGGCTTTGGCATCGCGGGCACCGGCTTTGGCGTGATCCTGGCTGTTGTCGGTCGCGCCGCCTCGCCGGAAAACCGCTCCATCGCCCTGGGCATCGCCACCGCCGCAGGCTCTGCCGGTCAGGTGGTCGGCGCGCCGCTGGCCGAGTTTCTGCTGCAATCCTATCCGTGGCAGACCGTCTTCCTGATCTTTGCCGCGATCATCCTGACCACGCTGCTTTCCCTGCCCTTCATGCGCTCGCCACAGATGGCCACCCGGACTGAGCTGGAAGAAAGCCTGGGCGCCGTGCTGAAACGGGCCTTCACCGACCCGTCCTATATCATGATTTTCCTCGGGTTTTTCTCCTGCGGTTATCAGCTTGCCTTCATCACCGCGCATTTTCCCGCCTTCGTGACCGAAATGTGCGGCCCGATTGATCCCAATGGCCCCCTGGCCGCCATGGGCATTTCCTCCACCTCGGCACTGGGGGCGGTGGCCATCGCGGTGATCGGGCTGGCCAATATCGTCGGCACCATCACGGCGGGCATGCTGGGCAAGAAATACACCAAGAAATACCTGCTGGCAGGGATCTATACCGCCCGCACCATTGTCGCAGCGCTGTTCATCCTGCTGCCGATGACCCCGACCACGGTTCTGCTGTTCTCGCTGGCCATGGGGTCGCTGTGGCTGGCCACCGTACCGCTGACCTCCGGGCTGGTCGCGCATATCTACGGGCTGCGTTATATGGGCACGCTCTATGGCTTCGTGTTTCTCAGCCACCAGATCGGCGGCTTTCTGGGCGTCTGGCTCGGCGGCAAGATGTATGATCTGACGGGCGATTACACGCTGGTCTGGTGGATCGGTGTCGGCGTCGGGGCGTTTTCGGCCATCGTGCATCTGCCGATCCGCGAACGCCAAGCCATCGCCCAACCCGCCTGATGCGCGCCGGAATTGCCTGCCTCGTCGCCGCCTATGTGCTGAGCCAGTTCTACCGCGCCTTCCTCGCGGTGCTGGCCCCGGTGCTGAAAACCGAACTGGGCGCCACCGCAGAAGATCTCGCCAGCGCCTCGGGCCTGTGGTTCCTGACCTTTGCCGCGATGCAACTGCCGGTCGGCTGGGCGCTCGATCACATCGGCCCCCGCCGCACCACCATCGCCTTGCTGGCCTTCGGCGGCGGCGGCGGTGCGCTGGTCTTCGGCATGGCCACCACCCCCATGGCGATCAAACTCGCCATGGCACTGATCGGCATCGGCTGCGCGCCGGTGCTGATGGCGAGCTATTATATTTTCGCCCGGCAATTCCCGCCCGCCGTCTTTGCCACCCTCGCCAGCGCGATGATCGGCTTCGGCAGTCTTGGCAATATCGCGGGCAGCCTGCCGCTGGCTTGGGCGGTGCAGGCCTTTGGCTGGCGCGAAACCATGCTCGGCCTTGCCGTCACCACCTTGCTGGTGGCCGCCCTGCTGGGTCTGCTGCTGCGTGACCCCGACCGGGTCGAGGGCGGCAGCAAAGGCTCGGTTCTGGATCTGCTGAAAATGCCCGCGCTCTGGCCGATCCTGATCATGATGTCGGTCTGTTACCTGCCCGCCGGGGCCCTGCGCGGGCTGTGGGTCGGCCCCTATTACGCCGATGTCTTCGGCGCCGATACGGCGGCGGTGGGCTGGGCAACGCTGGTGATGGGTCTGGCAATGGTGCTGGGCAATTTCGCCTATGGCCCGCTGGACCGGCTGTTCAGAACCCGCAAATGGGTGATTTTCGGCGGCAATCTGGCCTGCGCCGCCGCCCTGCTGGCGCTCTGGGCCCACCCCGAGGCCGGCGGTGGCACCACCCTCGCCCTGATTGCGGCCGTGGGCCTGTTCGGCTCCAGCTTTGCCATTGTCATTGCCCATGGCCGCGCCTTCTTTCCACCGCATCTGATGGGGCGCGGCGTCACGCTGCTCAATCTTTTCGGCATCGGCACGGTCGGCGCGGCGCAGATCCTCACCGGTCGCGTCCATGCCGCGATCCCGCCCACCCCGCCCTCCGCCCCCTATGCCGCGCTGTTCCTGCTGTTCGGTCTGGTCCTGCTGGCAGGCTGCCTGATCTATCTGATCAGCCAAGACCGCACGGATTGACCGCGCAGAGGCACCTTTCCCTTTCATCTTGGCTCAAATATCCTCGCCGAAGGCTTCCGCACTCATCGCCAGGCGCATCGCATGATCCTGTTCCCTGCTGAATACAGCGCCCGCAAAGAGGCGGTTTTCGCGGCCTTGGCCGCCATTGACGGATCTGCACGCCGCCTGCCGATGATCCCGCTCAGCCTGCGCGACCATGCCGAAACACCGGCGCGGGTGGCCGAGGCGCTGCATCGCGCCAAACGCCAACCGAAGAACGCCCTGCTCCGCTGGCTCAAGCGGCAGCTGATCCGCGGGCAATACAATTGGGCGCGCCGTTATTTCACCCGCCACCCCGATCACATCGCGCTGGCCTGGAACGGCCTGACCGGATCGCGCATGGCCTTCATGCTCGCGGCCAAGGATGCGGGCGCGCCCACGCTTTATGCCGAGCTTGCCCCGCTGCCGGGGCGCATCACGCTCGATCCGGCCGGGGTGAATGCCGAAGGATCGGTGCCGCAGGATCCGGCCTTTTTCCGTGACTGGGCCCGAACCCACGGAACACAAGGCTGGCGGGACATCGGCGCGGGGCTGACCGCCCGCGCCTCGCGCCGCGCCGATGTCGGGCAAAGCGATGCGCCGCTGCCCGACACGCCCTTCCTGTTCTGCCCGCTACAAGTGCCCGATGACAGTCAGGTAACGCTGTTTGCGGGCTGGTGCGGCGGCATGTCGGGCTTTCTGGCCGCACTGGCTCAGGCGGCGCAGCGCCTGCCCGAGGGCTGGCATCTGCGGCTCAAGGAACATCCCTCGGCCAAGACCCCGCTGACCCCGCTGCTGGCACCGCTGATGGCCTCGGGCCGCGTCGTGCTCGACAATGCCAGTGACAGCTTTGCCCAGATCGCAGCCTCGCGCGGGGTCGTCACGCTCAATTCCTCGATGGGGTTGCAGGCGTTTTTCCATGACAGGCCGGTGATCACGCTGGGCCGCGCCTTCTTTGCCTTGCCCGGTCTGGTTCAGGTGGCAGACAGCCAGACCGCGCTGGACAGCCTGTTCGCCGATCCCGCAGGGCTGCACTATGACGAACCGCTGCGCGCCGCCTTCCTGACCTGGCTTGACCGGGTCTATTACCCGCGTTTCAGCCATGCCGCAGGCCAGCCCGCAGCCTTCGACCGTGACGCATTCGCCGCAAAGCTGGATCAAGCGCGCACCATAGCCCGGCTGCGCGCAGAAACCCTTCCCCCCCGCCCCCCTTTGCGGTAAGGGGCAGCGTCACTTTTGACACTTAGGAGGGTCCCCGATGGGCTACAAAGTCGTCGTCGTTGGTGCCACGGGCAACGTGGGCCGCGAAATGCTGAACATCCTCGCCGAGCGCGAGTTTCCGGTGGATGAGATCACTGCGCTCGCATCGCGCAATTCTCTGGGCACTGAAGTCAGCTTCGGGGACAAGACTCTCAAGACCAAAGACCTTGCCGATTTCGATTTCACCGGCTGGGACATCGCCTTTTTCGCCGTTGGCTCCGAAGCGACCAAGACCTATGCGCCCAAGGCCGCAAGCCAGGGCTGCGTGGTGATCGACAATTCGTCGCTCTACCGCTACGACCCTGATGTGCCGCTGGTCGTGCCCGAAGTGAACGCGGCGGCGGTCGATGGCTACAAAAAGAAGATGATCATCGCCAACCCCAACTGCTCCACCGCGCAGATGGTTGTGGCGCTGAAGCCGCTGCATGACCGCGCGCGCATCAAGCGGGTGGTCGTGGCCACCTATCAATCGGTGTCCGGCACCGGCAAGGAAGCGATTGACGAGCTGTGGAACCAGACCAAGGGCATGTACGTCCCCGGTCAGGAAGTGGCCCCGAAGGTCTATCCGAAGCAGATCGCCTTCAACGTGATCCCGCATATCGACGTGTTCCTGGACGATGGCTCGACCAAGGAAGAATGGAAGATGGTCGCTGAGACGAAAAAGATCCTCGACAAGAACATCAAGTTGACCGCGACCTGCGTGCGCGTGCCGGTGTTCGTCGGCCATTCCGAAGCGATCAATATCGAGTTTGAAGAGCCGCTGGACTGGCAAGAGGCGCAGGACATCCTGCGCGAAGCGCCGGGCATCCTCGTGGTCGACAAACGCGAGGCCGGTGGCTACATCACCCCGGTCGAATGTGTGGGCGAATATGCCACCTATATCAGCCGGATCCGGCAAGACAGCACCGTGGAAAACGGCATCTCGCTGTGGTGCGTGTCGGACAACCTGCGCAAGGGCGCGGCGCTGAACGCGGTGCAGATCGCCGAAGTTCTGGGCAACCGCTGCCTGAAAAAAGGCTGACGCCCCGCCATCTGACAGCAAAAAGCCCCGCTTTGCGGGGCTTTTTTTCATGGGCGGTTCAAAACCCCAGCTGCACCGCGATGGAGAGGCCCGGTACCCGCAACTCCGCGTCGGAAATCCACAAATCGCCACTGTCCAGCGCCAGCAGGCAGACTCGCCCGCCTTGCGGGGCCGCCACCTTGCCCTGCCGCAACACCTGCACCTGCGGCGCAGGCAGACCGCGCGCCACCATCACGTTGAAATCCATCGACGGCGCGCTCACCCGCTCGGCCCGGATCGGCACATCCCCCGGAAACGCCACCGGCAGCAGCGGATCACAGCGCAGAAGCAGCCCATCGCCGTGCAGATCAAAGCCCGGCCCGTCGATCACCGTCAGCACCCGTTCGATCCCCGGAAAGATCGAAAACGCGCCCGGTTCCACCACCGCCGCCATGGAGAGGCGCAGCCGCATCCCCTCGGGTCCGTCCTCGCGCAGCATTTCAACCGTCTGCCCCTTGCCATTGGCCCAAGGCATCACCCGATAATCGGCCCGTGTCAGATGGATCATTCCGCCGCCCCAATCATTTGCGCCGTTTCGGGCGCGAGTTCCTCGAAATCAAAATTATCCAGACGCCGCGCCCGCTTGCCAGCCTTTTCGGACGAAATCTTGATCTCTTCGATATCCTTGGCCGCCTGCCCGAAGTGCCGGTCCAGATTGCCCACCCGATCGCCCAGACGCTGCACATCCTTGTAAAGCTCGGCCAGTTCCCTGCGGATGGCCCCAGCCTGCTCGCGCATCCGCGCATCTTTCAGCACCGCCCGCATGGTGTTCAGCGTGGCCATGCAGGTGGTGGGCGAGACGATCCAGACCCGCGCGGTAAAGCCATCGCGGATCAGTTCGGGGAAATTGGCGTGTAACTCGGCATAGACGGCTTCCGACGGCAGGAACATCAGTGCCCCATCCGCCGTTTCGCCCTCCAGAATGTATTTCTCTGAAATCGCCTTGATATGCGCCCGAACCGAGGTGCGCAGCAGCCGGGCCGCTGCCTCCATCTCGGCCGGGGTCTGCGCCCGGCGCAGCGCCTCATAGGCCTCCAGCGGGAATTTGCTGTCGATCACGATGGGCCCGGGCGGATTGGGCAGATGGATCAGGCAATCGGCGCGCTTGCCGTTGGAAAGCGTGGCCTGCATCGTATAGGCATCTGCGGGCAGTGCCTTCAGCACGATGTCGTGCAGCTGAATTTCGCCAAAGGCGCCACGCGTCTGTTTGTTCGACAGAATATCCTGCAAGGACAAGACGTTGCCCGACAGTTTCTCGATATTGGCCTGCGCCTTGTCGATGGTTTCCAGCCGCTGATGCAGATCGCCAAGACTGCGCGCCGTGCGCACCGAATTGCCTTGCAGGCTTTCGCCCATCTGGCGCTGCACCTCGGCCAGACGCTGTTCCATCACCTGCAACATCGCGGTCTGGCTGACCGCCTGCGCCTCGGACACATGATGCAGGCCGCCGGCCAGCCGCTCTTGCCCGTCAGACAGCGATTGCACCCGCTGGCCCAGCCAGCCCATTTCGCGCAACAGCGGTTCGGTCGATTGCGCCGACCGGCCTGCCGCGCGCAATACCAGCAGCAGCAGGCCCAGCACTGCCAGCACCACCCCGGCAACGATCAGCACCAGCGGATCATTCCACGCAACCACCATATTCCCGATCCTGATCATCTGCGCCCGAACAGCCGTTCAATATCGGCCAGTTGAAGTTCCACATAGGTCGGGCGGCCATGGTTGCACTGGCCCGACAACGGCGTCGCCTCCATCTCGCGCAGTAGAGCGTTCATCTCTTCGGCGCGCATCTGGCGGCCCGAGCGGACCGAGCCATGGCAGGCCATCCGGCTCAGCACCGCGTCGATCCGGCCTTTCAGCCGGTCCGATGTGCCCAGATTGGCCAGATCATCCACGATGTCGCGGATCAGCGCCGCTGCATCCACCCGGCCCAGAATCGCCGGGGTTTCACGCACGGCCACCGCGCCGCCGCCAAAGGCCTCGACCACCAGACCCAGCGCCGCCAGATCCTCGGCCACGTCCAGCAGCCGGGCCGCATCGGCCACCGACAGTTCGACAATCTCGGGGATCAGCAGCGCCTGTGCGGCAATGCCGCTGTCCGCCGCCTGCGCCTTCAGCCGTTCATAGACCAGCCGCTCATGCGCGGCGTGCTGGTCGACGATCACCATGCCCCGCGCCGTCTGCGCGATGATGTAGTTTTCATGCAACTGCGCCCGTGCCGCCCCCAGGGGCCGCGCAGTCAGATCCGGCTCGGCCGGGGCCACCGCCGCCACCCGCGCCGAGGGCGCTTCGGCAAAGCCGAAATCCTGCGGGGCCTGCGCCACATAGGCGCGGGTCAGGCTGGTCTGGCTTGGCCGGTCCATCTGATAGATGCGCGAGGCGGGTGCTGCGGGTTCAGGCTGAAACGCCGCCAGCGTTTCAGCGGCCACCGTGCTGGAGGCGCGGTGCCCTGCCCCCGCCAGTGCCTGCCGCAGGCCCGACACGATCAGGCTGCGCGCCGTGCCCGGTTCACGGAACCGCACCTCAGATTTTGCCGGATGCACGTTCACATCCACCCGCTCGGGGTCGCAAACAAGGTTCAGCACCGCCGCCGGATGCCGGTCCCGGCTCAGCACATCCATATAGGCGGCGCGCAACGCCCCGAACAACATCTTGTCCAACACCGGGCGGCCATTCACGAACAGGAACTGCGCCACCGAGGATCCGCGCGAATAGGTCGGCAAGGCGGCATAACCGACCAGCGCCAGCCCCTCGCGCTCCAGATCAATGCGCAGCGCATTTTCCGCGAAATCCGCCCCGATCACGCGGGCCAGCCGCCCATGCAGCGCATCGAAGAAATCGCCGTTTTCCGGGTCAGCCCGGAACACAACGCGCCCCTCACCGCCGCCCGACACATCGCGCAGGGTAAAGCCGACATGCGGCTCCGCCATGGCCAGCCGTTTGACCACATCGGAAATCGCGCCCATCTCGGCCCGGTCCGAGCGCATGAATTTCAGCCGCGCGGGCGTCGCGTAGAACAGATCGCGCAGTTCGACCACGGTGCCGCGCGTCAGCGCCGCAGGCCGCACCGCACCCATGCGCCCGCCCTCTACCGCAAGGCTGACGCCCTCATGCCCTTCGGCGCGCGAGGTCAGGCTGAGCCGACCGACCGCGCCCAAAGACGGCAGCGCCTCGCCACGAAAGCCGAAGCTGCGGATGTTCAGCAGGTCTGACCCGTCGATCTTGGAAGTGGCGTGGCGGCTGAGCGCAAGCGGCAGATCCTCTGCCGTCATGCCGCAGCCATCATCGGTGACACGGATCAGCGTCTTGCCACCATCGGCATAGTCCACCGTGATCCGCCGCGCGCCCGCGTCCAGCGCGTTTTCCACCAATTCCTTCACGGCAGAGGCCGGACGTTCCACAACCTCACCCGCCGCGATGCGGTTGATCGCGGCCTCGTCCAATTGTCGGATCACCGGACGCGCGCCGTCGGGCCGCGTTATCTTGGGGGTATCAAGCATCATGCCCCCACAGCTAGCATGGGGGCACAGATTCGGCCACAGGCTTAGGGGCCGGTCACCACACCATCCGGCTGCCCCACCACCACGATGCGCAGGCCGTCCGGGCGCACCAGACGCTTCGCCACGCGGGCCACATCCGCCAGCGTCACCGCCTCGATCCGGGCGTTGCGTGTGGCCGGATAGTCGGTGCCAAGGCCCTGCATCTGCATCCCCACAAGGATATTGGCAATCGTGCCATTGCCATCAAACCGCAGCGGATAGGCGCCGGTCAGATAGGTCTTGGCGGCAGCGAGTTCATCGGCGGTGATGCCCTCAGCGGCTTTTGCCCATTCCGCGCGCAGAATCGTGATCGCCTCGGCGGCGGTGCGGTTGTCGGTGGCAAACTGGCCCATCATCAGATCGGCCTGATCGTAATCGGCCAGATAGGTGCCAACCCCATAGGTCAGGCCACGCTTTTCGCGCAGCTCGGTCATCAGGCGCGATGAAAACCGGCCGCCGCCCAGCACTTCGTTCAGGATGAAGGCCGCGAAATAGTCGGGGTCATCGCGGGGGATCCCCTCATGCCCGAACATCAGCACCGCTTGCGGGGTCGGAAAGTCCTGCACCGTCACGCCGCCGCTCAGCGCCACGGGTGCGGGGCCCGGCAAAGGGGCGCCCGTGGCGGGCAGCCCGCCCAGCAGATGATCCAGCAGCGCGCCCAGCTCCTCTGCAGTGATATCGCCCACCGCCGAGACATAGATGCGGTCGCGGGCCAGCGTGCCCTGATGTGCGGCCAGAATGTCATCTCGGGTCAGCGCCGTGACCGAATCGACCGTGCCATCCCCTGACGACCCGTAGGGGTGATCGCCAAAGGCCAGCCGCGCGAAAGCATCGCCCGCAATCGTGCCTGGATCCTTCAGATTGGCCCGGATGTTGGACAGAACCTGCCCGCGCACCCGCTCCACCGCGTCGGCGTCAAAGCGCGGATGCGTCAGCGCAAGCCGCAGCAGTTCCGCTGCCTTCGCCCGGTTTTCGGTCAACATCCGCGCCGACACCGAAATGGCATCGGTCGAGGCGCTGAACTTGAACTCCGCCGCCAGCGCATCGCGGCTTTCGGCGAATTTCTGCGCCGACATTTCTGCCGCGCCCTCTTCGATCAGCGCCGTCATCAGATTGACCGCGCCGCGCTTGCCCGGCGCATCGGTGGCCGTGCCGCCCTGAAAGCGGATCTCCAGCGCGGTAAAGGGGATGCCGTGTTCCTCGACCAGCCAGGCCTTGATGCCCCCCGGCGAGGTCACCTCCTGAATGGCGATTTCGGCCCGGAGCGGCAGGGCGATCAGCGCGAACAGCGCGAACAGACGCCAGATCATTGGGTTTCCTCCGTCAGCAGCCAGCCGGTCACGGCGCGGCGGCGGTCCAGCACCTTGCGCGCGGCCTCCATCACCGCATCCGGCGTCACCTGTTGCAGCGCATCCGGCCAGGACTGCACATCCTGAACGGTCAGGCCGGTGGTCAGCGCCTCGCCATACATCCGCGCCAGCCCGTCCACATCATCCTTGGCATAGACCTGCGCCGCGCGCAGTTGCGTCTTGATCCGGTCAAACGCCGCCGGTTCGGGGCCGGTGGTCAGAAAATCGGCCAGAACCTTGTCCAATGCGGCCTCGGCCTCTTCCGGGCTCACCCCCGGCAGCGGCGACAGGCCCAGCCCGAAGGTGCCACTGTCCAGCCCACCGCCATCATAATAGGCATAGGAATAGACGGCTTTCGGATCGTTGAATTGCAGCGCCTTGGCCAGCAGGCTGGTGGTGCTTGATCCGCCCAGCAATTCCGCCAGAACCGTCAGCGCCGCCGCTTCGCCCTGATCGCCGCTGCGACGGGCGGGCGCAAGATAGCTGCGCTGCATGAACGGCTCCGACACCCGCGCATCTGCCATGGTCAAACGACGCTCGGCCAACTGCGGCGGCTCCATCGGGCGCTTGCGGGGAGGCAGGTCGGCAGTGGGCGTGATCGGACCATAATGGGTCTGCGCCATCTCGCGCACCTTGGCCGGATCCACATCGCCCGCCACGATCAGCACGGCATTGTTGGGCGCATAGAAGGTTTTGTAGAAAGCTTCGGCCTCGGCCCGGCCCAGACCCTCGATCTCGTGCCGCCAGCCGATGATCGGGATGCCGTAGGGGTGATTGAGGTATTGCGCCGCGCGGGCCTGTTCGGAAAACAGCGCGCCGGGATCACTGTCGACCCGCTGATTGCGCTCTTCCAGAATCACGCCGCGTTCGGTCGCCACGACATCATCGGTCAGTTGGAGGTCGCGCATCCGCTCGGCCTCAAGCCCCATCATCAGATCGAGCCGGTCTGCCGCAACACGCTGAAAATAGGCGGTGTAATCCCAACTGGTAAAGGCGTTGTCATTGCCGCCCTGCGCCTCGACCGTGTCGGAAAACTCGCCCGCCGCCAGATCGTCGGTGGCCTTGAACATCAGATGTTCAAAGAAATGCGCGATGCCGGAATGGCCTGCGGGTTCATCGGCTGCGCCCACGCGATACCAGATCATCTGCACGGCCACAGGGGCGCGGTGATCCTCGATCACCACCACCTGCAAACCATTGTCCAGCGTGAAATCCGTCACAGTTTCGGCCAGCGCCCCGCCTGCCCCGCATACGGCCCAGACCAGACTACCCCACAAGAATTTACGCATCACCGCCTCCACCCGTGTCGCCCCATAGCTACGCGGTGGGGCGGCAGGGTCAAGCGGCGCTGACGGAGTGTTTACTCACTCGCCCGACGCACGCGGCGGGGCAGATGGGGTGGCCACGCCCAGCCTGCGCCAGCGTGCCAGCTCGGCATGCTGATCCAGCGACATCGGTGCATAGGCGCGGAAATAGACGTTCACGTTGAACACCCGTTCCAGCAAACGCCCGTCATTCTTGCGCCGGTATTCCAGATCTTCGGCCGCCAATTGGCCGCGGATCCCCGAGGCCACGCCCATCCGCGTTGCCTGTGCGACCAGCGCCGCATCATTGCTGCCCGCCCCCGGACGCCCGCCCAAGGCGACGATGGCGTCGGCCTCTGGCGTGGGGTCGGTGCGGTTGACACCGCCGGGCGTGGGCACAGGAAGCTGGGCCAGCGTTTCGGGCATTTCCAGCGGCTTGGGCGGCAGGATGGCAAATTCATCCGGGCCGTTGCCGGTGGATTGCAGGTTCATCAGCTCTGGCGCGGCATCGCTGCCACAGCCCGCCAGCGTCAGAGCAAGCGCTGTGGCTCCTGCCAGAATGGCCCCCCGTGCTGCCTGCATCGTCTACTCCCGAAACTGCGTCCCATTGTCTTTAGCGCAAAGGCGCGGGCGCGTCACGGGGTCTTTCGGCGCTTGGTGGTTGCCGGCTTGTCGGTGCCGGTAAACAGCACAAGCCCCGCTGCCCCCGCGAAAATCGCAATATCCGCCACGTTGAACGCATAGGGGTTTTCAAAGCCGCAGCAGGACATGTTCAGAAAATCCGCGACGGCCCCATAGGCCACGCGGTCCACCACATTGCCCAGCGCCCCGCCGATCAGCACGCCCGCCGAAGCCCGGGCCCAGGGGCCGTGCTTTGACCGCGCGGTCCAGCGCCAGACCCAGGCCACGATCACCAGCGACAGGGCGATCAGCACCCAGCGCATGACCCCTGCGCTGCTGGCAAACAGCCCGAAATTCACACCCTGGTTCCACGCCATGCGGAAATTGAGCAAGGGCGGGATCACGTCGATCTCGCCCCGCTCGCGCAAGTTCAGCCCGAAAACCACAGCAAGTTTCGTGGCCTGATCGACCACGAAAATCACCAGCGCAATCAGTGCGACCCGTTTCATCATCAGTGCCGGAAATGCCGCTGGCCGGTGAACACCATCGCCAGCCCCGCCGCATCCGCCGCCGCGATCACCTCGTCATCGCGCATGGAGCCGCCGGGCTGAATGATCGCGGTCGCCCCCGCCTCTGCCGCCGTGATCAGACCATCCGCAAAGGGGAAGAACGCATCGGATGCCACGACCGAGCCTTGGGTCAGCGGCCCCGGAAGGCCCATCGCCTCGGCCATGTCCTGCGCCTTGCGGGCAGCGATTCGCGTGCTGTCGACGCGGCTCATCTGGCCCGCGCCCACGCCGACGGTGGCCCCGTCCTTCACATAGATGATCGCGTTGGACTTGACGTGTTTCGCCACGGTCCAGGCAAACAGCAGATCACGCAATTCGGCCTCGGTCGGGGCGCGTTTGGTCACGACCTTCAGGTCGGACAGCGCCACATGGCCATTGTCGCGGTCCTGCACCAGAAAGCCGCCCGCAACCTGCCGCCAGGCAAGGCCCTTGGCTTTCGGATCGGGCAGGCGGTCGGTGGTCAGCAGGCGCAGGTTCTTCTTGGCCGCAAACACCGCGCGCGCGGCCTGATCGGCGCCGGGAGCAATCACGACTTCGGTGAAGATTTCCACGATCTTTTCGGCGGTCGGCCCGTCCAGCGGCTGATTGAGCGCGATGATCCCGCCAAAGGCCGAGGTGCGGTCGCAGTCAAAGGCGCGGGCATAGGCTTCGGCCAGCGTTGCGCCTTGCGCCACGCCACAGGGATTGGCGTGTTTGATGATGGCGCAGGCCGGGCCTTGCGCCGGATCGAATTCGGCCACCAGCTCGAACGCCGCGTCGGTATCGTTGATATTGTTGTAGGACAGCTCTTTGCCCTGCCATTGCCGCGCCGTGGCCACACCAGGGCGCAGCGTGCCATCGGTATAGAAGGCAGCCTTCTGATGCGGGTTTTCGCCATAGCGCAGGGTCTGGGCCAGCGTGCCCGCAAAGGCGCGGCGGCGCGGGGCCTCATCCTTGATCGCGCCCGCCATCCAGGCGGAAACAGCGGCGTCATAGGCCGCCGTGCGCGAATAGGCGGTCAGCGCTAGCTTCTGCCGGAACCCGTAAGAGGTGGCCCCGCCATGCGCCTTCATCTCGGCCAGCAGCGCGTCGTAATCCTGCGGATCGGTGACGACATTCACAAACTTGTGGTTCTTCGATGCGGCGCGGATCATCGCCGGGCCGCCGATGTCGATATTCTCGATGCAATCGGCATAGGAGGCGCCGCGCGCCACGGTCTGTTCAAACGGGTAGAGGTTGACCACCAGCAGATCAATCGGCTCGATCCCATGCGCGGCCATGGCGACCAGATGTTCATCATCGTCGCGCAGCGCCAGCAGACCGCCGTGCACCATCGGATGCAGGGTTTTCACCCGGCCATCCATCATCTCGGGGAAGCCCGTCACCTCAGCCACATCGCGCACCTTCAGCCCGGCGGTGCGCAGTGTCTGCGCGGTGCCGCCGGTAGAGATCAGCTCCACCCCCATCGCGGCCAGCGCACGGGCCAGATCCAACAGGCCTGTCTTGTCGGAAACCGACAACAACGCCCGCCCGATATGGACAAGGTTCACAGAGGCAGCGGGGTTGTGCATGGGCTTTCCCTCCAGATCACGGGCGGGATGTGGGATCATCCCTGTCAAGGTCGCGGATGGCGAGCGGAGTATCCTGTGCTTTTGCCAAGGTCCAGCCGATCCGGGCCTGAAAATCCTGTAAAACAGCGGTCAGCATGATCTGTTTTGCCGCACGCGGCATCAATCGGCCTTTCTCAAGGTAAACCGATGGCTCCAGCGACAGTTTCGCCAGCCCGTCATGGCGCAGAACCCAGATCTCACCCGAGCGCAGCGCCATCGAAACCGCCGCACCGCCCATGTCGATTTCGGCATCCACGTCGGGATGCAGATGAAAGCGCAGGGCAAAGCGAATCCCCTCGCCCGCGCGTTTCAGCACCGAGGAGAGGCGGGCCTTGTCCTCGGCGGTTTCCGCCGCCAGCAGGTCAAGCCCGGCCAGATGCCGGCCATCGGTGCTGAGCGTGAGATCGCGGAAATGCACCAGCCCATGCGTGGAACGCCAGCCCGCATGCCCGGCCAGCAGGTGCTGGCCTTCGGCGGCGGCGCCTTGCCGCATCATCACCACCCGCGCCCGATCCTCCAGCACCTCGCGCCCGTCATGGGCAAAGCGCGACGAGGAAAACCCCTCGATCGCCAGGGTGGAATGGCTTTGCGTGGCGCGGCTGGCGCGGTGCCAATCGGCCCCGAACGGCGCGCCGGTGCCGCAGCTGACAATCAGCGGCCTGCGCCCCGAAGTCAGCTCGAACGCCAGTGTCGCCGCATGGGCCGAGGCCCCGGCCCGCCCCGCCGGGGGATCGGCGGCATCCACGATCACTGTGCTGCGACCGCCTGCAAGGCGCGCAAACCCCATCGACAGGCCCGGATGCGGCAGCGGTTTGACCCCGGCGCTGGCCAGAGCATGATCCAGCCGCCCTTCCAGCCCACGCCCGCCACCATGAAACCGTGCGAGGCCCCCATCCGCATGGCGCAGCGCGCGCAGCGTCGGTGCAATCCGCTCGATCGCCGCCAGATGCGCCGCAGGTACGATGCGCCCGGCATCGGTCAGCGCCTGCGCGGCCCAGGTCAGCAGGGTGAAAACTTCCAGCAATTCTTCGGGATTGCGCGTCGGGATACCGCCTTCGGCATCCACCTCGCGTTCACATTCCCGCGCCAGCGCCGCCGCCGCCGGATCCACATGGCCCTCCATGCCGATCAGGGCGAGCCCGGCATAGATCAGCCCGGTCAGCGCCTCGAACCGGGGCAGCCCCGGCGAGGCCGCCTGCCAGCGCGCCGCCAGAAACACCGTCTGATGCGACAGCGCGTGATAATAGGCCAGCGCCCGCGCCCGATCCTGCCCGCCCAGCAGCAGAATGGCGTGGTTGATCCAGCGGATCAGCCGTCGCCCGGTCAGATCCGGCGACCAGCCCGGCCCCTGCCCGCGGCCATAGCGCGCAATCCAGCCAAAGGTCCAATCCTGCGCCCGTTTCCTGGCCCCCGGATCGCCCACTGCCGCCAGATCATCCAGCCAGCCATAGCCCTGCAACTCCGCCTCGAACGCCGGGCTTGGTTTTGCAATGTCCCAGATGTCCAGCCCCGGCGCTTCGACGAGATGCCCGGCGAACAGGAAATTCCCGGCGACAAGCTGTTTGCCACGCGCATAGAGCCCGATGGTGCGTGGCTCCGGCTGCGAGACGAAGCCCGCCGCAGGCTCGGCCCGCGCAGCACGCCGGGCCGCAAGGCGGTTCATCGCCTGCACCCAAGCCTCCGCCCACCATGCGCTCCGAGCGACGCCCGTCATGCCCTACTCACCTGTTCTGATACCGCCTGTCGCCCAATGCCGGGTCTTGGCCGCACCATAGCCGCCATGTGCCGCGCTGTCACCGCAAAAGCCCGCGAGGGGGCTGGACCTTGCCTGCCGGTGCCGCCAAACTCAGCACAACAGGAGCTGCCAATGACCCTTTCGCTGATCTTTGACCTTGATGGCACGCTGATCGACAGCCTGCCCGACATTCACGCGGCTATGAACCGTGTGCTGGTGGCGCGGGGTTCGGCCCCGCTCAGCCGGGCGCAGGTGCAGGGGTTTGTCGGCAAGGGTGCCCCCAACCTTGTCGCGCGCTGCGTCGAGGCCGGGGGGGATGCGCCGGATGGCCCGGTCTATGCCGAGGTTCTGGCCGCGTTTCTGCGGGAATATGAAGATGCGACCGGCCTGACCACGCTCTATCCCGGCGTCGTTGCGGCGCTGGAGGCCCTGTCGCGCGCCGGATATGCGCTGGGTCTTTGCACCAACAAGCCGCTGGCCCCGACCATGGCCATCCTGCGCCATCTGGATCTGGCACGATTCTTCCCGGTGGTGATCGGCGGCGACAGCCTGCCGCAAAAGAAACCCGATCCCGCGCCGCTGTTCGAAACCCAGCGCCGCATGGGCCGCGCCGACATGATCTTCATCGGCGACAGCGAGGTGGATGCGGCCACGGCGCAGGCGGCGGGTGTGCCGTTCCTGCTTTACACCGAAGGGTATCGCAAAGGTCCGGTCGACACGCTGCCGCACAGCGCCAGCTTTGCCGATTTCAAGGATCTGCCGGGCCTGATTGCGCAGATCACCGCGCCAGCCGCACCATGAAAAACCCGTCCATGCCGCCGCGCCCGGCCCAATAGTCGGGGCGAAGGCGCAGGGCACCGGCCTCGGTCAGCCATGCCGGATCCATGCCGGGCACCGCCGCAGGCTCGACCCGCAGGCCAGGATGACGAGCCAAGGCGGCGGCCAGTTGCGCCTCGCCCTCGTCGGGCAGCAGCGAACAGGTGCAATAGACCAGCCGCCCGCCGGGTTTCAGCCAGCCCAAGGCGCGATCCAGCAGCGCCGCCTGCAAGGGCACCAGCTCCGCCAGTTCCGAGCCATCCTTGATGAAGGGCAGATCGGGGTGGCGGCGGATCGTGCCGGTGGCGGAACAGGGCGCATCCAGCAGAATCGCATCAAACTGCCGCTCTGGCTGCCAGGTCAGCGCATCGGCCACCACGACCTGCGCCGAAAGTCCCGTGCGGGCCAGGTTTTCACGCAGACGGCCCAGCCGCGCCTCGCTGATGTCCAGCGCCGTCACCTCGGCCCCGGCAGCGGCGAGTTGCAGCGTCTTGCCACCGGGGGCCGCGCAGAGATCCACCACCGCCTCGCCCGGCTGGGGTGCGAGCAATGGCACCGCAAGCGCTGCCGCCGCATCCTGCACCCACCACGCCCCTTCGGCGTAACCGGGCAGGGCCGACAGCTGCCCCGCCGAGGCCAGCCGCAGGCTGCCGGTCGGCAGGGGTTCGCCTGCCAGATCGCCCTGCCAGCCGGGTTTCACGCTCAGATCCACCGGCGGCACCTGCGCCTGAACCGCCTCCATCGCGGTCACGGCCTCGCGCCCCCAGGCATCGACCAGCGGTTTGCGCAGCCAATAGGGCAGGCGCTGCGGCGGCAGTTTGGCAAAAGGGGCCTCCAGTGCCGCAACCTTGCGCAGCACCGCATTGACCAAGCCCGAGAAGGCCCCGGCATGGCGGTCATTGCGCACCAGCGTCACCGCTTCGTTCACCACACCATGCGCCGCTTCGCCCTGTACCAGCTCGACCACCGCCAGCCGCAGCACATTGACCACCAGCAGCGGCGGGGTCTTGCGCAGGAAGGGTTTCAGCACCCGGTCGGCCTGTTCGACATGGCGCAGCACCAGCGCGGCAAGCCGTTGCGCCCGGGCGCGATCTGCGGGCGACAGGGCCGCCAGCGGGGCATCCACCTGCCCCAGCAAAGCCCCTTCGCCCAGCACCTCATTCAGCAGATGAACTGCCGCCGCCCGCGCCGTTTTCGCCATGATCCGCCCAAACCTTGTTGCCTTGCCCCCGCGCCGTATATCATGGCCAAGGCCCAAGCAAGGAATCCGCAGATGAGCGATACGTCCCACCCCGATCTTCCCGCCGCCGCCCTGCGCGCGCTGGCCGAAGCTGAAGAGCGCCGCCGCGCCGCCGAGGCACAGCCCCTGCCGACCGAACTCGGCGGTCGCAAGGGGCCGGAGCCCGTGCGTTATGGCGATTGGGAAAAGAAGGGTCTGGCGATCGATTTCTGATCGCGGCTCAGCGCAGCCGGAACTCTGCCGAATCGCCTGCCCCCTGATCGACGGTAAAGCGCATCTCGTTGCCGCGCGCCTCGACCAGCTGGCAGTTGTAGGGGATGGGCTTGCCGCTCCAATCCATCTCGCGGCAGAAATACCCGTCCTGCCAGCGCCAGGTGCCGGTGATGCCCCAACCCAGCGCAGAGCCTTCGATCCGGCCATCGGGCAGCACTTTCAGCCCGATTTTGAACAGGCCAAGACGCAATTCCCGGCCTTCCAGCAGCCGCAGGAACTCCGCCTTGTCGCGCACCGGCTGAAACTCGTCTGCCAATGCGGGAAAGGCGAAGGCCGAAACCATACAGACAACACTCCAGCGAACCATGGCAACCCCTCCTGTATCCTTGCAACCATACGCAGCAAGGCCAGAAACGGTTCACATCCGGCAGAGGCCCATCGGTTCACGAAAAAGCGATCAGAGGCCCAGAACATGCATCATGTCATAGGCGCCCGGCCCCTTGTCCTGCCCCCAGAGTGCGGCCCGCAGCGCGCCCCGCGCGAAAATACTGCGATCCGTCGCCACATGGCGCAGAATGATCCGCTCGCCCTCGCCCGCGAACAGCACATCATGTTCCCCCACGATGTCGCCGCCACGAATCGCGGAAAACCCGATGTCGCCCCGCGTCCGCGCGCCGGTGATACCGTCGCGGCCCGCATCGCGCACGGCGTCCAGATCAACGCCACGCCCTTCAGCAGCGGCCTGCCCCAGCATCAGCGCGGTGCCCGAGGGCGCATCGACCTTGCGGTTGTGATGGGCCTCGATCACCTCGATGTCCCAATCGGCATCCAGAGCCTGCGCCACCTTTTTCGTCAATGTCACCAGAAGGTTGACGCCAAGGCTCATATTGCCCGCCCGCACGATCACCGCATGACGCGCTGCGGCGTTGATCTTGGCCAGATGCTCCGGCTCCAGCCCGGTGGTGCCGATCACATGCACCGCCCGCGCCTGTGCGGCCAACGCTGCAAAGGCCACCGTCGCGGCGGGCGTGGTGAAATCAATCACCGCCTGCGCCTTGGCAAAGGCCTCCAGCGGGTCATCGGTCACCACGACGCCCAGCGCCGCACCGCCCATGGCCTCGCCCACGTCGCGGCCCACCCAGGGGTTGCCGCTGCGCTCCACACAGCCGACCAGCCGCGCCTTGTCCGAGGCCAGCACGGTGCGGATCAGCATTTGCCCCATCCGCCCCGATGCGCCCGTGATCACGATCCCCGGCATGTCGCCCATGGCCCTGTCTCCTCTGGTTTTCCTGCCCATACCGCGCCCGGACGCGCCGGAAAAGCCCGCCGTTGCAGGCGCGCGCCAAAAGCCCTACATGAAGCGCATGTCGAAAAACCGTTCCTCCTCGGGCGAAGGCCCCTCTCAGCGCCAGTTGCGCGTCGGCGAATTGATCCGCCGCACGCTGTCTGATGTGCTGTCGCGCGGCGAGATCCATGACCCGGATCTGAACCGCATGTCGATCACCGTGGGCGAAGTGCGCCTGACCCCCGACCTGCGGGTGGCCACGGCCTATGTGATGCCGCTGATGGGCACTGTTACGGTGGAAGAGGCGATTACCGCCCTTGCCCGCAACAAATACGATCTGCGGATCCGCGTGAGCCGCGAACTCACCCTGAAATATGCCCCCGATCTGCGTTTCCGTGCCGATGACACCTTTGACCGGCTGGATGAAACGCGACGGCTGTTTTCGGACGAAACCGTGCAGCGCGACATCGCCGCAAAGCCGGAAGCCGATGACGGGGACAATGCGTAAGCTTTTGCTGGCATTGGCCTTTCTGGCCACACCTGCGGTTGCGGCCCCGTGCCAGGAAACCCGGTTTGACGGCGCGCGCTTCACGCTGTGCGAGGTGCCGTTCGGCGCGGATCTGCGGCTGTTCCACAGCGATGCCGCAGGCACGCTTTATGGCGGCTTTGGCAGCATCAACGCGGCCCTCGCCTCCGAAGGCAAGGCGCTTGGCTTTGCGATGAATGCAGGCATGTATCATCCGGGGCGCGAGCCGGTGGGCCTGTTCGTCGAAAACGGGGAGGAGCGGACCCCGATCGTCACCGCCGGGTCGCAGGACAATTTCGGGATGCGGCCCAATGGCGTGTTCTGCATTTCCGACAGCGGCTTTTCGGTGATCGAATCACGGGCCTTTGCCGCGAATCCCCCCGCCTGCCGCTTTGCCACCCAATCGGGGCCGATGCTGGTGATCGACGGTGCCCTGCATCCGCGTTTCATCCCCGGCAGCGACAGCACCTATATCCGCAATGGCGTGGGCGTTTCGGCCGATGGTCAGCGCGCTGTTTTCGTGATCTCGGAAAACCGGGTGAATTTCGATCAGTTCGGGCGGCTGTTCCGCGATGCGCTGAAGCTGCCCAATGCGCTGTATTTCGATGGCAAGATCTCGCGCCTTTATGCGCCCGCGCTGAACCGCGATGATCTTGGCTTTCCGATGGGGCCGATTGTCGGGCTGGTTGTCGCCAAACCCTGAGAGCTGCGCATCTTGACGCGCCAAGGCCCGCCCGATAGCTGGCGGGCTTCGGATTGAGGAGGCGGGCATGGCACGCAAGAAAAAAGGCCGGGTCGTCTCGGGCTGGGTTGTGATCGACAAACCGGCGGGCATCACCTCCACCTCTGTGGTGAACAAGGTGAAATGGGCGTTTGATGCGCAAAAGGCGGGCCATGCCGGCACGCTCGATCCGGCGGCGACGGGGGTTCTGGCCGTAGCCTTGGGCGAAGCGACCAAGACCGTGCCCTATATCACCGATGCGTTGAAATGTTACCGCTTCATGGTGCGGCTGGGGCAATCCACCACCACCGACGATGCGGAAGGCAGCGTGATCGCGCAATCCGATCTGCGCCCCAACGATGCACAGATCGAGGCGGCATTGGTCGCGTTCCGCGGTGACATCCAGCAAGTCCCGCCGCAGTTTTCCGCCGTCAAGGTCGAGGGCGAGCGCGCCTATGATCTGGCGCGCGAAGGCGAACAGATGGATCTTGCCGCGCGCCCGCTCTGGGTGGACAGCCTTGTGTTGATCGCGCGGCCCGATGCCGATCACGTGGAGCTGGAAATGGTCTGCGGCAAGGGCGGTTATGTGCGCGCCATCGCCCGCGATCTGGGCGAGGCGCTCGGCTGCCATGGCCATGTGCAATGGCTGCGGCGCACCTGGTCCGGCCCGTTTGATGCCGATCAGGGCCTGAGCCTTGAGACCCTGGATGCCGGGGCCAAGACCGACGCGCTGGACGCGCATCTGTTGCCGTTGGAACTGGGTCTGGCCGATCTGCCGGAACTGCCCGCCACGCCCGAAGGGGCGGCGCGGCTGAAGAACGGCAATCCGGGCATGGTGATCGCCTCCAGCGCCGGATATGGCGATGAAGCCTGGGCCAGCTATCGGGGCCGCGCCATCGCGGTGGGCGTCTATAAATCCGGCGAATTGCACCCCTCGCGCGTGTTCAACCGCGATTGAGACCTGCGGGGCGGCCGCCTCAGGCCGCCGCTGCCGGGGTCAACACGATGTCGGACAGGTTCAGCCCTGCCCCGCCCGCCACCACGGCCAGCGGCAGGCCGTCCAGATAGACCTCCACATCCTCGCTGCCCTCGGGCGTTTGCAGTGACAGCACCGGATCGGGATGCGTGGCCGGATCATACAGGATTTCGATCCGGTCCTGACTGCTGTCAAAATCCATGATGCGGGCGCTGTCGCCCTCGGCCAGCCAATCGCCCAGGGTGAATGTGTCGGCGCCCTGATTGCCGCTGGCATAATCTCCCGCGCCGATCACCAGATGATCGTCGCCCGTACCGCCATTGAGGAAATCGACCGAGGTATCGCTTTGGCCAGCCTCATGCCCGATCAGCGTATCCGCGCCAAAATCACCGTCGAGCGTATCGCTGCCCGCGCCGCCCGACAACACATCGTCGCCGTAACCGCCCTGCAACCAGTCATCGCCCCGGTCGTCTGACAGGCTGTCATTGCCACTGCCGCCCAGCATGCTGTCAGCCCCGCTACCCCCGGTCAGCGTATCGGCCCCGAAATGCCCGGCGAGCAGGTCATTGCCTGCGCCGCCCTCCATCACATCGGCCCCCGCTTCGCCCTGCATCACATCATCCCCGGCGCGCCCCAGCAGGGAATCCGCACCCGCCCCGCCATAAAGATGATCCTGCCCGCGCCCGCCATCCAGCGTATCGGCCCCGCCGCGCGACACAAGCTGATCGTCGCCGCCGCGACCATGCAGACTGTCTGCGCCACCCCCGCCGGTCAGTTTGTCATTGCCTTTCGTGCCGGTGATCTCGTGCTGTGCGGCGGCGTCACGGGCAGCCTCCGTGCGGGCAACCTCATCGGGGCCTGCATCATCGGCATCTGCGGCGGCATGGTCCAGAAGGTCGCCTTCGGGCCTTTCTTCGTCGTCCTCTTCTTCGGGCGGGCGGTCGTCATTGTCCGCCGACTCCGGGCTTTTGGCCATCAAGCTATCCAGCATCAGGCCGGCGCTCAGCGCGCCCAGCAATCCGATCAGTCCCAACACGGCACACCCCCGCCATAACCCCCGTCACAGCGCCAGGTTGCGTTAACCAATATCGCGGCCAAGCCTCTGTGAATGTTGAAGAATATTGCCCAGCATCATGGCACAATGGCGGCAGCCGGGCCATAGAGCTGCGGCGTTTCTTTCCAATTTAGGTAAATGTCGCGGCATCTGCGGGGCCTGTCAGGGAATCAGCCTTTTCTTTTTGGGCAATTTCCCGTATAGGCGCGCATCCGCAGCCTTCTGCGGAGCTCAAGGGCCTTGCTGGACGACATCCCGGCTCGCGCCGTCACACCAGCCCTGAAAAGGAGATCTCGATGTCGATCACCGTGGAAGAAAAAGCCCGCCTGATCAAGGAATACGCAACGAAGGAAGGCGACACCGGTTCGCCCGAAGTTCAGGTTGCGATCCTCAGCTCGCGTATTGCAACGCTGACCGAGCACTTCAAGACCCACCGCAAGGACAACCACTCGCGTCGCGGTCTTCTGATGCAGGTCGCCCAGCGCCGCAAGCTGCTCGACTATCTGAAAGGCAAGGATGAAGGCCGCTATCAGACGCTCATTGCGCGTCTTGGTCTGCGTCGCTGATCCATCAAGACGCGCCCTGCGGGGCGCGTCTTTCTTTTCGAGCCTCGTCACTGCGCGGGGGGAGGGTCTTGTCCCACCGGGTTCCATGGGGCGGGAATGAGGAAAGAAAAGGGGCCGCAGGCAAGGGGCCTGCCCGAACCGAATGATGAAACCGCAGCCGGGTGGAGGGTCCCCCGGCAAGTTTAGGATACGACATGTTCAACGTGACGAAAAAATCGATCCAATGGGGCAAAGAGACGCTGACGCTGGAGGCCGGCAAGGTCGCGCGTCAGGCCGATGGCTCCGTGATCGCCACGCTTGGGGAAACCAGCGTGATGGCCAACGTGACCTTTGCAAAGGCCGCAAAGCCGGGGCAGGATTTCTTCCCGCTCACCGTGCATTATCAAGAGAAATACTATGCCGCCGGGAAAATTCCGGGCGGTTTCTTCAAGCGTGAAGCCCGTCCGTCCGAAAAAGAGACGCTGACCTCGCGCCTGATCGACCGTCCCTGCCGCCCGCTGTTCGTCGAAGGCTTCAAGCACGAAGTTCTGGTGATGTGCACCGTGCTGTCGCATGACCTCGTGAACGAGCCCGATATCGTGGCGATGATCGCCGCCTCGGCAGCGCTGACCATTTCCGGCGTGCCGTTCATGGGCCCGATCGGGGCTGCCCGCGTCGGCTTCGTCAATGGCGACTATGTGCTGAACCCCGATGTCGAAGACCTGCAAAAGCTGCGCGACAACCCGGAGCAGCGTCTGGATCTGGTCATCGCCGGCACCAAAGACGCGGTGATGATGGTGGAATCGGAAGCTTACGAGCTGACCGAAGCCGAAATGCTGGGTGCCGTGAAGTTCGGCCATGCCGCCATGCAGCCTGTGATCGACATGATCATCGACTTTGCAGAAGCCTGTGCCAAAGAACCTTTCGACTTCCAGGCACCGGACTATTCCGATCTCTATGCCCGCGTCAAAGCCGCTGGCGAAACCCAGATGCGCGCAGCCTTTGCGATCAAGGACAAGCAAGAGCGGACCAACGCCATTTCCGCCGCCGTGGCCGCCATCAAGGGCGCGCTGTCGGAAGAAGATCTGGCCGATGGCAACCTCGGCTCGGCGATCAAGAAGCTGGAAAGCTCGATCCTGCGCGGCGACATCATCAATGGTGGTGCCCGCATCGACGGCCGCGACAACAAGACCGTGCGTCAGATCATCGGTGAAACCGGCATCCTGCCGCGCACCCATGGCTCGGCCCTGTTCACCCGTGGCGAAACCCAGGCGCTGGTCGTGACCACGCTGGGCACCGGCGAAGATGAGCAGATCATCGACGCGCTGCACGGCAATTCGCGCTCCAACTTCCTGCTGCACTACAACTTCCCGCCCTATTCGGTCGGTGAAGTGGGCCGCGTCGGTTCGCCCGGTCGTCGTGAAATCGGCCATGGCAAGCTGGCATGGCGCGCGCTGCAAGCCGTGCTGCCCGCCGCGACCGATTTCCCCTACACCATCCGCGTCGTGTCCGAGATCACCGAATCGAACGGCTCGTCCTCGATGGCGTCGGTCTGCGGTGGGTCGCTCGCCATGATGGATGCGGGCGTGCCGCTGAAAGCCCCGGTGGCTGGCGTGGCCATGGGTCTGATTCTGGAAGATGACGGCCGCTTTGCCGTGCTGACCGATATTCTGGGCGACGAGGATCACCTCGGCGACATGGATTTCAAGGTGGCTGGCACCGAGAACGGCATCACCTCGCTGCAAATGGACATCAAGATTGCCGGGATCACCCCGGAAATCATGGAACAGGCGCTGGCACAGGCCAAGGATGGCCGTCTGCACATCCTGTCCGAGATGAACAAGGCGCTGTCGGCCCCGCAAGGCTTCAGCGAATACGCTCCGAAGATCGAAACGCTGTCGATCCCGACCGACAAGATCCGTGAAGTGATCGGCTCGGGCGGCAAGGTGATCCGCGAGATCGTGGAAGTTTCGGGCGCCAAGGTCGATATCAACGACGATGGCATGATCAAGATCGCCTCGAACTCTGCCGAAGCCATCAAGAAGGCCTATGACATGATCTGGTCGATCGTGGCAGAGCCGGAAGAAGGCCAAGTTTACACCGGCAAAGTGGTGAAACTGGTCGATTTCGGCGCTTTCGTGAACTTCTTCGGCAAGCGCGATGGTCTGGTGCACGTCAGCCAGATCGCCAACAAGCGCCTGAACCACCCGAACGAGATCCTCAAAGAGGGTCAAGAAGTGAAGGTGAAGCTGCTGGGCTTTGACGACCGTGGCAAGGTGCGCCTTGGCATGAAGATGGTCGATCAGGAAACCGGCGCTGAAATCACCGAAAAGAAAGAAGAATCCGCCGAAGGCTGATCTTCTTTTGTCCTGACGGAAATGAGGCCCCGGTGGAAACGCCGGGGCCTTTTCACGTCAATCCTGCGTGACATCCGCTCTGCCCACTGGAACCGAATCCCGTCTGCGGCGATTCTTTCCCGAGCAGACAAAACAGGAGCCGTCATGCGCCCGATTCTGACGCGACGCCATTTCATCGCCAGCGCCGCCATCGCCCTGGCCGCGCCAACCGTACTGCGCGCCACGCAGGAGGATTGGGTGCTGCCACCGGAATACGAACCGCTGACCCTGTCGCTGCAAGACGCCTATGTGCCGGGCATGATCCTGGTCGATCCCGACAGTTTCTCGCTGTATTTCACGCTGGAGAGCAATCTGGCGATGCGCTTTGTCGTCGGTGTCGGGCGCGGCAATCTGTATGAGGCCGGGCAGTTCACCGTCGGGGCCAAGAAGGAATGGCCAAGCTGGACCCCGACGCAGGACATGATTGCCCGCAACCCCGATCACTATGCCCAATATGCCGACGGGATGCCCGGCGGCCCCGACAATCCCTTGGGCGCGCGGGCGCTGTATCTGTTTGACGAGGCGCGCGGCGATACGTTCCTGCGCATCCATGGCACGCCGGAACCCTGGACGATTGCCTCTGCCGTGTCGAATGGCTGTGTGCGTCTGGTCAATGAACATATCGAAATGCTCTATGACATGGTGCAACTGGGCGCCCCGGTCGTGCTTTATACCAAAACCACCGAAAGCTGAGATGGCCCCCTTGCGGGGGGTCTTTCTGGCCGATAATGTAATAGTATCACATTACATGAGGCCGCCATGCCAGATACCCGCCTGCCTGTCACCGTGCTTTCCGGCTTTCTCGGGGCCGGAAAGACCACGCTGCTCAATCACATCCTGAACAATCGCGAGGGTCGCCGCGTCGCGGTGATCGTCAACGATATGTCAGAGGTGAATATTGACGCCGATCTGATCCGCGATGGCGCGGACCTGCACCGCACCGAAGAAAAGCTGGTCGAAATGACCAATGGCTGCATCTGCTGCACGCTGCGCGACGATCTGCTGACCGAAGTGCGGCGGCTGGCCGATGCGGGTCGGTTTGATTATCTGCTGATCGAAAGCACCGGCATTGCCGAGCCGTTGCCCGTCGCCGCCACCTTCGATTTCCGCGATGCCGAGGGCAACAGCCTGTCCGATGTTGCCCGGCTGGATACGATGGTCACCGTGGTCGATGCGATCAATCTGCTGAACGATTTTTCCAGTCACGACTTTCTGGCAGACCGGGGCGAAAGTCTGGGTGAATCTGACACGCGGACGTTGGTCAACCTGCTGACGGATCAGATCGAATTTGCCAATGTGATCGTGCTGAACAAATGCCGCGATGCCGGGCCAGCCCGCGTGGCCACGGCGCGCAGCATCATCCATGCGCTGAACCCGGATGCGCGGGTGATTGAAACAGATCAGTCGCGGGTGGCCCCGGATGCGATCTTTGACACCGCCCTGTTCGATTTCGACCGGGCGCAGGAACATCCGCTCTGGGCCAAGGAGCTTTATGGTTTCGCGCATCACACCCCCGAAACCGACGAATATGGCATCACCAGCTTTGTCTATCGCGCCCGCCGCCCGTTTGACCCGACGCGCATCCATGCGGTGCTGAACGGCGATCTGCCGGGGGTGATCCGTGCCAAGGGGCATTTCTGGCTGGCGACGCGGCCAAACTGGGTGGCCGAGTTTTCATTGGCCGGGGCGGTATCGACCGTCAGCCCCTTGGGCGGCTGGTGGGCGTCGGTGCCGAAAGAGCGTTGGCCCACCCATCCCGACGCCCTGAGCGAAGTGGCGACGAAATGGCAGGAGCCCTGGGGCGACCGGCGGCAAGAGATCGTGTTCATCGGCACCGGCATGGACGAGGCGGCGCTACGCGCCCGGCTCGATGCCGCCCTGCTCCCCGATTCGGCATTCACCCCAGAAAGCTGGGCCGGGCTGGCCGATCCCTTCCCCGGCTGGCGTCGCGCCGCATGAGCCGCAATCTTGTCTCGCCCCGCGCCCGCTGGCGCCGGGGCAGCCCGATGGCGCGGCATGATCAACTGCCCGCGCCGTTGCGGCACTGGCTGGCCCATGCTGCCCTGCCCTGGAGCCTGCGGTCCATCCTGCCGCTGTGGCAGAAGGCGCTGCGCGACACGGGCTGCGAAACCGCGGCCCTCGCGCGATTGAGTGCGGCCGAAGCCGCCACCCTGCGCCGGGATGCGGCCCAGGTCTGGGGCACGGATTACCCGGCACGCTGACAGCAAAAAGCCCGAGGCAGAGCCTCGGGCCTTGATGCGGCGGCGCACAGGGTTTCTGGGGAGGAACCTGCACCGCCAACCCTGCCTTCCCCACGAGGGAGGAGAGAGAAGGCCGGAGAGAAACCTTATTTGTAACCGGCGGACTGACGGGCGATGTCGACGATCTGCGAGCGATGCACGCCCAGATCAGCCAGATCACGGTCGGTCAGATTTTCCAGTTCACGCAGAGTGCGGGTGAATTCGGCCCGACGCTCCATCGCAGCTTTCACCGATGCGACCGCAGTGGCGAAGACGCCTGCAAAGCCGGTGTGAAGAACGCGGTCGGAAGAAACGTAAGCCATTTCATATGCCTCTTTTGCGGATCAACAGCGTCTGGCCTATTCCTCGCGCTGGTGACCCTTAAATGGGGCAAATGCTGCACCTGCACAATCCGGTGCTTTGCCATTGCCGCCATGCAGAAACCGCATGGCTCGGCGGCAGGCCCCTCAAACGAAAACAGCCCCGGAAGACCGGGGCTGTCTGGGTCTGATACCTGCGCTTACTGCGGGGCTTTTGCAAAGCGCAGATAGGGCAGCTTGATATCCAGCGGGCCGAACTTGGCCTCGGCCTGTTCGTTGTTCAGGCTCAGCGCCACGATCACATCCTGCCCCGGAACCCAGTTGGCAGGCGTCGCAATCGGCACGCCATCGGTGGCCTGCACGGCGTCGAGCGCCCGCAGGATCTCGGCGAAGTTGCGGCCCACCGACATCGGATAGGTCATGGTCAGCCGGACCTTCTTGTCAGGCCCGACTATATAGACAGTGCGCACGGTGGCGGTATGCGCGGGCGCGCGCCCTTCGGTGGGCAGGTAATATTCGGCGGGCAGCATGTCATAGGCTTTGGCGACCGTCAGCGAGGTGTCATCAATGATCGGAAAATCCGCCGGGCTGCCGGCGAAGGCTTCGATATCGCGCTTCCATTTGCCGTGATCCTCGACCGAGTCGACCGAAACGCCGATCACCTTGGTTTTGCGCTTGGCAAATTCCGGGATCAATTGCGCAACCGCGCCGAATTCCGTGGTGCAGACCGGCGTGAAATCGCGCGGGTGGCTGAAAATGATGGCATAGCTGTCGCCCAGCCACTCGTGAAAGCGGATCTGGCCCGCCGTGCTGTCGGCGGTGAAATCAGGCGCGATGTCATTGATACGAACGGACATGAAAAGCCTCCTCGGCGGGATCTGGTTCGCTGTTCAAGATAGACAATCGGAACAGAAGTTTCACCCCGCCACGCACAGATGCGGCAAAAAAGGACAGGAACCCATCGTAGGGAGACAAGACAGAACACTGTTCCATTCCGGCCCAAGGGCCGCAGGCAGTGGACGATCCGCGCCCTGCCTGCTAACCAAGCCCCACCCCGACCGGAGCCTGCCATGCTTCTGCCCAACCGCCATTTCAGCCCGTTCAAACTGTTCCTTGACCGGAACAGCCATACCGCGCTGATGCTGAATCCGAAGGTGTTGACCACCTTCACCCGTGCCCTGCTGACCGAAGGCTACCGTGATCATCTGGGCCATGCCGATCCGTCGGATGGGCGCTGGTCGTTCCTGTCGGTGCCGCGCCGGTTTCCGATGGCGCCGCTGCATCATTATCTTGGCTTCCTGCGTGATCCCGCCGCCTATGCGCTGTTTGGTTTTGTGCGCAATCCCTATGGGCGGCTGACCTCGGCCTGGAAGAACAAGTTTCTGGACGGCCATCACCGTAGCCCGGATGGCAGCGATGCAGCCTATGCCCGCTCCATGCGCAAACACGAATTGCCGCCGCTGCGCGCCTTTGCCCGCAAGCAGGGCCTGCCAGGCGGCACCCCGAACACGCTGGTGCCGTTTGAAACTTTTCTGCGCTATATCGCCGCCCAGCCCGAGGGCCGCCGCGATCATCACTGGGAAAGCCAGTCCGTTGTGCTGATGTGCGACCGCCTGCGCTACAGCCGCATCTTCCGCATTGAGACAGAGCTGGAGGAAGGGTTTCTGACCCTTGGCCGCAGGCTCGGCTTTCCTGACCCTTGGGTCTCGGCGCGGATGGATCGGCGCACCAACCCCAGCAAACGACAGGCCGCGACCTATACGCCAGAGCTTGCTGCACTGGCGCAAAGCCTGATTGCGCAGGATCTGGACCGCTTTGGCTATGATCCCGAAAGCTGGCGCGACTACTGATCAGAATTTGATCAAATTATCGGGATTTCCGCTTGCGCCGCTCCGCGCCGGATGTAAGCTGCGCCCGCATCCCCCGGAGGAACAGACATGCTGATCAAACGCGATTTCTATATCAACGGCGCTTGGGTGGCACCGCTCGCCCCGCGCGATTGCGAGGTGATTGATCCGTCAACCGAAGAGCCCTGCGCCGTCATCTCGCTCGGCAGCGAGGCGGATTGCGACCGGGCCGTTGCTGCCGCCAAGACAGCCTTCGAGAGCTGGTCGGTGACGCCACCCGAAACCCGTCGCGCCTATGTCGAGGCGATCCTTGCACAATATGAAGCCCGCGCCGAAGAAATGGCGCAGGCCATTTCCATCGAAATGGGCGCGCCGATCAAACTGGCGCGCGAAAGTCAGGCGCCCTGCCTGCCCTGGCACCTGAAAAACTTCCTGACCGCGTTTGATCAGATCGAATGGGTGCGCCCGCTTGGCCCCCATGCGCCGAATGACCGGATCGCGCTGGAACCGATCGGCGTTGTCGGCCTGATCACGCCGTGGAACTGGCCGATGAATCAGGTCACGCTCAAGGTGATCCCGGCGCTGCTGGCAGGCTGCACCTGCGTGCTGAAACCATCGGAGGAAAGCCCGCTGTCCTCGATGCTGTTCGCGGAATTCGTGCATGACGCGGGCGTGCCGCCGGGCGTGTTCAACCTGGTGAATGGCGATGGCATGGGCGTGGGCAGCCGCCTGTCGGCGCACCCGGATGTGGAGATGATCAGCTTCACCGGCTCGACCCGCGCCGGCCGGGCCATTTCCAAGGCTGCCGCCGAAACCCTGAAACGGGTCACGCTGGAGTTGGGCGGCAAAGGCGCCAATCTGGTGTTTGCCGATGCCGATGACCGCGCGGTGGAACGTGGCGTGCGGCATATGATGAACAACTCCGGCCAAAGCTGCAACGCGCCGTCGCGGATGCTGGTAGAGCGGCCCTATTACGACCGGGCGGTGGAAATCGCCGCCGAGGTTGCGGCCTCGATCCCGGTCGGCCCTGCCGCCGAAGAGGGCAAGCATATCGGCCCGGTGGTGAACAAACGCCAGTGGGAGCAGATCCAGTCCTACATCCAGAAGGGCATCGAAGAAGGTGCGCGGCTGGTGGCGGGGGGCCTTGGCCGCCCCGAGCATCTGAACCGGGGTTTTTACGTCAAACCCACGGTTTTTGCCGATGTGACCCCGGGCATGACCATCGAACGCGAAGAGATCTTCGGGCCGGTGCTGTCGATCCTGCCCTTTGACACCGAAGACGACGCCGTGCGCATCGCCAATGATACGCCCTATGGCCTGACCAACTATGTGCAAAGCAGCGATGGTGCCCGCCGCAACCGGCTGGCGCGCAAGCTGCGCTCGGGCATGGTGGAAATGAACGGCAAGGCGCGTGCTGCCGGATCGCCGTTCGGCGGGGTCAAGGCTTCGGGCCGGGCGCGGGAAGGCGGCCATTGGGGGATTGAAGAATTCCTCGAGGCCAAGGCGATCTCGGGCTGGGACAGCGACGCAGAGTGAACCGACGCGCACCGCCCTTGTCGCCATGACAAGGGCGGTGCGCCTGCCCCGTCAGCACAGGCTGCGAAACCGCGCCACCATCGTGTCCAAGACCTCTGCCGGATCACGCCGCCACCAGTTCTGCGCCGAAAACACCTCGACCTCGCAGGGCCCGGCATAACCCGCGCCCTCGACCCCGGCGCGAATGGCGCGCAGATCGGCCACGCCATCGCCCATCATGCCCCGGTCCAGCAGCACATCCGCGGTCTCGGCCAGCCAGTCGCAAAGGTGATAGCCGAAGATCCGCTGCCCGGCGCGGGCAAGCTGGCGTGGCAGATCGCAATCCCACCACACATGATAGACATCAATCGCCACCCCCAGATTGGGCGCGGCGATGGCATCGCAGATGTCCAGCGCATCGCGGGTGGTGGTCAGGCAAGAGCGGTTGCCCGCATAGACGGGGTTGAGCGGCTCCAGCGCCAGCTTCACCCCGCGCGCGGCGGCATAGGGCGCAGCTTCGGCCACACGCTCGGTCACGCGTTTCAGGCTCTCGGTCACGCCCTTGCTGCCCGGCTCCACCCCGCCGACAACGATGGTCAGCACCGGGGCCTGCAAATCGGCCGTCATGTCGATGGCGGCCTGAAACTCATCCATAACGGCAGCGCGCCCTGCCGGGGCAAGCGGCCCCACCAGAAACGGGGCGCGGCAGAGGCCGACCACCGGCACACCTGCCGCCAGCGCCCGCGCGCCGATCTGCGCCGCACGGCTGCCGATCTCACGCCGCCAGAACACGATCCCGCCAAAGCCGCGTTCGGCACAGGCGTCTATCACACGTTCGGGCGACCACCCGGCCCCATGCCCCTCAAGATTGTGGCCCAAGCTTGCGGTATTGAGCGCCAGGGCCGAGTGGTCAGTCGTGAAGTCCCGCATCTCAGACCCCGTAAAGGACCAGCAGGCGCTTCATCCGTGTCACCGCCATGTCGGGGTCACGCAGCAGGCCGCACCCGTCGGCACTGCGGAACACCTCGGTGAAATAGGGCAAGGGGCGCATCGCTTGCGCACCGTTCAGCATGATGAAGTGATCCTGAAAGCCATTGAGCCAGGCCAGAAACACCACACCCGTCTTGTAATATTGCGTCGGCGCCCGGAAGATCAGCCGGGCCAGCGGCACCGTGGGATCCAGCGTGGCGCGAAAGCCCGCCCGATCCCCCTGCCCCAGTTGCGCCACCGCATAGGCCGCCGCCGGGGCCAGCGGGTCGAAGATACCGAGCAAGGCATGGGAATGGCCCTGCGCATCACCCTCGATCAACTCGGGATAGTTGAAGTCATCGCCGGTATACATCTTCACGCCCGCAGGCAGGCGACGGCGCAGCACGATCTCCTTGTCCTTGTCCAGCAACGAGATCTTGATGCCATCCACCTTGGTGACGTTTTCGGTGATGATCTGAAGCACCGTCTCCAGCGCCTGATCGAAGGTTTCGGCCCCCCAGTATCCCGCGAGGGCCGGATCGAACATCTCGCCCAGCCAATGCAGGATCACCGGCTGATCGCAGGCGGCCAGCACATCGGCATAAAGGCGGATGTAATCGCCGGGGCCACGGGCGGCCGGGACCAGCGCGCGCGACGCCATCAGGATGATGCGCCCGCCCAGCGCCTGTATCGCCTCCACCTGCGTCAGATAGGCCCGGCGCACATCTTCCAGACTGTGCGCCTGCCCTGCCGCCAGATGATCCGTGCCACAGCCATTGGCAATCAGGGCATCCGGCAGCTCTGCACGGGTGCGGCGGATCAGTTCCAGCGCGCCGGGCCAATCCAGCCCCATGCCGCGTTGCGCCGTATCCATCGCCTCGGCAATGCCAAGCCCCAGCCCCGCCAGATGGCGGCGGAAGGCCAGCGTCCGGTCCCAATCGACCGCCGCCCGGCCCGAAGGATCGGCGGCGGCGAAGGGGTCTGCCACTACATGCGCAGCGGAATAGACGATCCGCGCCGGATCTGGCCCCAGCACGGCCTCGGGCACCATCTTGCCGGAGAGGGTGTAATCGACCAGACGGCCTTGCGTATCGGGAAGCGCGATTTTCATGCGGGGCCTCAGAAACGGGGAACCAGCATCCCGGCATCCGCCGAGATCACCTGTCCGGTGGTATAGGGAAATCTGCCCGAGGCCAGAGACGCGATGATGCGCCCCATGTCCTCGGGCTGGCCGACGCGGGGGAAGAGCGTTAACCCGTCGGCGGCACGCCTTGCATAGGCCTCGATCACCGGCGCGGTCATATCGGTGGCGATCAGGCCCGGCTGCACATCGTAAACGGCGATATCCTCTGGCCCCAGACGCACGGCCAGCGCCTTTGACACCATGGCCGCCGCAGCCTTGGAGGCACAATATTCCGCGCGCTGCACCGCCACGGCCACCGCATTGGACGAGGTGACATTGACAATCGCATGAAACAGCTCCGACCTTTCGCGCGCCAGCAACCGCCGCGCAAAGGCTTGGCTGAGGAAAAACACCGCCTTGCTGTTCACCGCCTGACAGCGATCCCAGCTTTCTTCGCTGACCTCCAGCAAATCGCCGCGCTGCATCACGCCGACACCGGCATTGTTGACCAGCGTGGTCAGCGGCCCCAGCGCCGCCTCGATCCCGGCCAGATGCCGGTCATGGGCGGATATATCGGTCACATCAAAGGCCGCTGCCACAACCGGCACGCCCAGCGCCGCAATCCGCGCCACGGCGGCCTGCAACTCGACATCCTCTGCCGGGCCATTCACCGCGATGGCAAAGCCTTCGCGGGCCAGTGCCTCGGCGGCGGCAAGGCCTATGCCGCGTGACGATCCGGTGACCAGCGCCACTGGTCTTGCATCCGCCCCGCTCATGCCCGTGCGCCTTTTTTCAGCAGCTCGCGGGCGATGATCATGCGCTGGATCTGGTTCGTGCCCTCATAGATCTGGGTGATCTTGGCATCGCGATAAAGCCGCTCCACCTCGAACCCGCGAATATAGCCGGAACCGCCGAACACCTGCACCGCATCCGCCGTGCGCGCCACCGCCATGTCACCGGCAAAACACTTGGCCATCGAGCAGGCCTTGGTGGCATCCTGCCCATGGTCGATCTTGCTGGCGGCGGAATGAACCAGCAGCCGCGCCGCCTCGATATCCTTGGCCATATCGGCCAGCAGCCATTGCACCCCCTGAAACTCGGCAATCGCCTTGCCGAATTGCTTGCGGGTTCCGGCATAGTCCACCGCCGCCTCCAGCCCCGCCTGCGCGATGCCGACCGCCAGCGCGGCAATGCCGACGCGGCCCTTGTCCAGCACCGACATCATCATGTGAAAACCACGCCCGGCCTCGCCCAGCAGGGCGTCGGGGCCAAGATGCACATCATCGAAATTCAGCGCCCCGACCTGACTGGCGCGCTGCCCCATCTTGTGTTCCTTCGGGCCGCGCTCCACCCCTTTGGCGTGCAGATCGACGATGAAGATCGACATGCCGCGATTGCCCGCCTCGCGGTCGGTGCGGGCCAGCACAAACCCAAGATCGGCCACCGGCGCGTTATGGATCCAGATCTTGCCGCCATTCAGCCGCCAGCCCGCGCCATCCGCAACGGCGGTGGTGCGGATGCCCGACACATCGGTCCCGGCGTCGGCTTCGGTGATGCAATAAGCCACGCGCGTCTTCATCGCCAGAATATCGGGCAAGAGCCTGCGCTGCGCCGGCGTGCCATGGCGCACCAGCAGCGACGAGATCAGTTCCAGCAATCCGCATTGATCGGCGACCGAGGCATAGCCCCGGCTCAGCTCTTCCATCACCACGGCATAGGTCAGGGTATCAAACCCCGGCCCGCCCATGTCTTCGGGCACGCCGATGCCGAACAGGCCCAGCTTGGCCATCTCGTCATAGATCTCTGCGGGAAAGCGTTCTTCGTGATCCAGCGCCTCGGCGGCGGGGCGGATCACCTCGTCGGCAAAGGCGCGGGCCATATCGCGGACCTGATGCTGGGTGTCGGTCAGATACATTGCTTCCATCCGATTAGTAACTATCCAGTTACATAAATCGCGACTCGCGTTTGCGTCAAGTGCGAATCTCGTGTCCTGTGCAAAGACCTTGCACCCGGGCCGCAGATCCGCCTATTATTCACCAAATGGTTACTTTAGGGAGGACCACCATGCACCCAGATGACAAGCGCAAGTTCGGCCGCACCGACTTGCACGTGACGCCGTTCGGCTTTGGCACCGCCCCCGTGGGCAACATCTTCCACGAGATTGACGAGACCACATCGGATGCGATGTTCCAGAACGCATGGGATGCCGGGGTGCGCTATTTCGATACCGCGCCGATGTATGGGCACGGGCTGTCAGAGCTGCGCACCGGCCAAAGCCTGCGGTGGAAGCAGCGGGACGATTTCGTGCTGTCCTCCAAGGTCGGGCGGCTGCTGAAACCAGCGCGGCGCGACAGCATCGACTTTGCCCCCTGGACCAATGCCGCGCCCTTCACCATGCAGTTCGATTACAGCTATGATGGCACGATGCGTTCCATCGAAGACAGCCTGCAACGGATGGCGCTGGAGCGGCTGGACATCTGCTTCATCCATGACATCGACGTGTTCACACGCGGGGCTGATCAGCCAGAGGTGTTCCGTCAGGCCATGGACGGCTGTTACAAGGCGCTGGACAGCCTGCGCAGTCAGGGCGTGGTCAAGGCGATCGGCGTCGGCGTGAACGAATGGGAGGTCTGCCACGCAGCGCTGCAACAGCGCGATTTCGACTGTTTCCTGCTGGCAGGGCGCTACACGCTGCTGGAACAGGATGCGCTGAATGACTTCCTGCCGCTGTGCGAGGCGCGTGGCGCAGCCGTGGTTGTCGGCGGGGGGTTCAACTCCGGGATTCTGGCAACCGGGGCCAAACCGGGGGCGAAATACAATTACGCCCCTGCGCCACAGGCGATTCTGGACAAGGTGGCCCGCATCGAAGCCCTGTGCCGCGCGCATGAGGTGCCGCTGCCCGCCGCAGCCCTGCAATTCGTGGTCGCGCATCCGGCGGTGCCTTGTTTCATGGCTGGCACGCGCACGGTGGCCCAGCTGCAACAGAACCTCGCCTGGTTCAGCCACCCGATTCCCGCTGCCTTCTGGGCCGATCTAAAAGCACAGGGCCTGCTGCGCGAGGATGCGCCGGTGCCGGTCTGACACCTCCCGGCCCAAGGCGCGGCGCTGGCTGCGCCTTGGGCCCGCGCCTTAGCGGATCAGGATTGCGCGAAAATCATTCACATTGGTGCCGGTGGGGCCGGGCACAAACAGATCCCCCAGCACATCAAAGGCCGTCCAGGCATCATTGCCCGCCAGCAGCGCTGCCGGATCATGCCCCACCGCCCGCAGGCGCGCGGCACTGGTGCCATCGGCAAAGGCACCGGCATTGTCCTCGGATCCGTCGATGCCATCGGTATCAGCCGCCAGCGCCGCAAACGGCACGCCTTCGGCTGCCAGCGCAAAGGCCAGCAGGAACTCACTGTTCCGCCCCCCCTTGCCCCTGGCCCTGAGCGTGACCGTCGTCTCACCCCCCGACAGGATCACCACCGGGCGGGTAAAGGGCCGGTTGCGCAGGGCCACCTCGCGCGCAATCGCCGCATGCACCCGTGCGACATCGCGCGCCTCGCCCTCGATGGCATCCGACAGGATCACCGCAGGCAGGCCCATCGCTTCGGCCTGTGCCGCCGCCGCCTCAAGCGACAGCCGGGCCGAGGCGATGACCCGCACCTCATGCCCGGCAAAGACCGGATCGTCGGGCAGCGGCGGCAGGCCCAGATCACCGGCCAGCCAATCGGCCACGCGCGGTGGCAACGCGATGCGCCAGGCCGCCGCCATCGCCCGCGCCTGCGCCCGACCCACCGCATCCGGCACGGTCGGGCCGGATGCCACCTGCGCCGGATCGTCGCCGGGCACATCCGACACCACAAGCGACACCACCCGCGCCGGATGGCAGGCCGCCGCCAGCCGCCCGCCCTTGATCTGCGACATCTGCTTGCGGATCGCATTCATCACCGAAATCGGCGCACCGCTGGCCAGCAGCGCCTGATTCAGCGCCACCTCATCCGCCAGCGTCAGGCCATCGGGCGGGGCGGGCAACAGGGCAGAGCCGCCGCCGCAGATCAGGGCCACCACCAGATCATCGGGGCCAAGCCCGCGCACCGCCTGCATCAGCGCCGCCGTCGCCGCCAGCCCGGCGGCATCCGGCACCGGATGCGCCGCCTCCATCACCCGGATGCGGGCGCAGGGCGCGGCATAGCCATAGCGCGTCACCACCACACCCTCCAGCGGCCCCGGCCACAGCTGCTCGAACGCCGCCGCCAGCTGCGCCGCCCCTTTACCCGCCCCGATCACCACGGTGCGGCCCTTGGGAGGCGCAGGCAGATGCGCGCGCAGGGCAAGGGCCGGATCTGCGGCGGCAACAGCGGCAGAAAACAGCCCGGTCAACAGACCGCGATCATCAGATGTCATTCCAGCTCCACATCGCAGACAAAAACCCCCTCGGCCCCGCCCTCCAGCTCTGCCACAAGGGCCGCGCCGATTTCCTGATGCCGTGCATCGACAAGATACCGATCCCGCGTGGCGCTGTCTTGAAAATCGAACCAGAACATATCGTTGAATCCGCGCGCCAGCGGCGTTTCAACAGAGACATTCGCGAAATGGCGGAAATCGCGGATCCCGGCGATATGCCCGGTGAGCCCGGCCAGATCGCGGTAAAGGGCGGCCTTGCGCGCGGCGCTGACCTCCGGGCGAAACCGAAGTGCGACGATATGGCGGATCATGGTCTGTCCTTCCCGACGGGCCCTCAATATTCCGGCGGGCGCTTGTGCCGGTGGGCCGCAAGCCCTTCTTGCAGATCGGGCGATGCGGCGGCAATCCGGCCCGCCAGCGCCTCCAGAACCCGCTCGCGCTCTTCGCCCTCGGCGGCATTGATCAGCATCTTGGTCAGGCTGGTCGCGGCGGGGCTGCGCGCCAGCACCCGTGCGGCAACCACCTCGGCGGCGGCAAGGCCCGCGCCTTCGGGCACCACCTGATCCACGATGCCCAGTTGCAGCGCCGCCTCGGCGCTCAGCACCTCGCCGCATAGCGCCATGCGGCGCACGGCCTGTGCTCCGAACCGCCGCACCGCGCGTTGAGTGCCGGACCAACCCGGAATGATGCCCAGACCCGGCTCGGGCTGGCCGATCATCACATGGGCCTCGGCGATGCGCAGATCAGCACAGGCCGCCAGTTCCAGCCCGCCGCCCAGCGTCTGCCCGTTCAGCACCGCGATGACTGGCACCGTCAACCGCGCCAATGCGTCAAAGGCGGCATGGCCATCGCGCACCCAGTGCTGCCCAAAGGCCTCGGGCGACAGCGCGCTCCAGCCCGCAATGTCACCCCCGGCGCAGAAGGATTTGCCACCTTCCCCGGTCACGATCAGCACCCGTGCTGCCGAACGTTCGATCTCGCGGCACAGCGGCAGTAGCGCATCAACCATGGTCGCATCCAGCGCGTTGCGTTTTTCCGGCCGCCGCAGCACCAGCCGCGCCACGCCATCGCGCAGGGTCAGCACCAGCCGCGGGTCCGTCATAGCGCCAGCCCCATGACCGCGGGCGCGAACAGCCGCGCCTCCATAAGGCGCAGATCGGGCGAAACCCGGATCGGCGTGGCGGCCTGATCCAGAATATCGCGCTGCAGATCAATGCCGGGCGCAATTTCGGTGATCACCAGCCCCTCTGCATCCAGCCGCATCACGCAGCGTTCGGTCACATAGGTGATATGCTGCCCCTGCGCCCGCGCGCGGCGGCCCGAAAAGCTGATCTGATCGACTTTTTCCACGATCTTGGCCACCCGGCCTTCGCGGTCGATCACCAGTTGCCCGCCCTCGATCCGCATCTTGGCCCCGGCGTTGAAACTGCCCGAAAAGACGATCTTGCGCGCTCGGGCCGTGATATCGACAAAGCCGCCCGCGCCCGCCGTGCGATGCGGCGTTGCGGCAAGGCGGCTGACATTGACAGATCCTTCCCGGTCGATTTCCAGAAAGGACAGCAGCGAACAGTCAAACCCGCCGGCCTGAAAATAGCTGAACTGATGGGGCGAGGCGACAAAGGCTTCGGCATTGGCGGCACAGCCGAACTTGAAATCCAGCAAGGGCACGCCGCCGACAGCGCCCTGTTCAATCACCCAGGTCACCGCGCCATGCAGCCCTTCCTCAATCAGGACACGCGGCACATTGGCCGAAATGCCAAAGCCGATGTTCACCGCCCAGCCGGTCTGCAATTCCTGCGCCACCCGCCGGGCGATCACCTTACCCACATCCAGCCCCGGCAGGCGGAACGTGTGCAGCGGGCGGAACAACTCGCCCGAAATCGCCGGATCATATTGTGTGGCCGTGGTCTGCAACTGGTCGGGTGCCTCGACGATCACATCCACCAGAATGCCGGGCACGCGCACATCATGCGGGCGCAGGCTGCCCAAGGCCGCCACGCGCTTGACCTGCGCAATCACGAGGCCGCCGGAATTGCGGGCCGCCAGCGCCATTTCCATCGCGCCAAGCGTCGCGCCTTCATGCTCAAAGGTCAGATTGCCGTTTTCATCGGCCGTGGTGGCGCGGATCACCGCAACATCGGGGCGCAGCGCCGGAAAGTGCAGCCATGTCTCGCCGTCAAACTCCACCCGCCGCACCAGCGGCGATTGCCGCGCCATTGCATTCATGGCGCAGCCCTCCTGTTCGGGATCGACGAACGTGTCCATGCCGACCTTCGTCAGCACACCGGGACGTTTGGCCGCGCCTTCGCGCAGCATGTCGAACACGATGCCAGAGGGCACATTCCACGCCGCCAGATCCTCGTTCAGGATCATCTGCCAGATCAACGGCGGCTCTGCCGCACTGGGCCCCGACGGGTAGGATCCGCCGATGATGCGGGAAAGCAAGCCGGGCTTTGCGATATGATCCACGCCTTTGGTGCCGAAGAAATCACCCGCTGCGATGGGATGCACAGAGGTCAGACCGCGCGGATGGCCTTCGCTGTCAAATCGGGCACCAAGTGCCGCCAGAACGGCATCCGGGCAGCACAGGCCCGATGAGGAATTCACCGCGACCACCGCACCATCCTTGATCAGCCGAACGGCTTCCGCTGCGGTTCTGACCTTCGACATGGCCCGATCTCCTTTGTCCCATTGCGCATCAAGTAACTAACTGGTTATAAGAATAAGCACGGCAGCGCCCCGCCCGCAAGGGCCATTTTCAGGTGCCCTTCTGCCGCCGATCCCTTTCCACGCTCCGAGGACAGCCATGAATATCTGCTTTCAGAACACCTATCAGCGCGGCTTTGGCACCTACCCCCTGAAGGGGGATGCCCTGAAGGACGCCATCGCCACGGCGCTGGACGCGGGATACCGCGCCTTCGACACCGCCCAGATGTATGGAAACGAGGCCGAAACCGGCGCCGCTCTGGCCGAAGGCCCGGTGCCGCGCGCCGATCTGTGCCTCACGACCAAGGTGCATCCCGATCAGTTTGGCGAGGCGGCCTTCCTGCCTTCGGTCGAGGCCAGCCTGACGGCCCTGCGCACCGATTATGTCGACATCCTGCTGCTGCATTGGCCACCAATCGGCGGCGACATCGCGCCGTCGTTGCGGTTGCTGCAAAAGGCACGCGATCTGGGACTCGCGCGGCATATCGGCGTGTCGAACTACACGGCGCAGATGATGCGCGATGCCAAAGCCATCGTCGATGCGCCACTGGTGACCAATCAGGTGGAGTTTCACCCGCTGCTCAATCAGGACCGCCTGCTGCAGGCGGCGGCGGAAACCGGCATCCCGCTGTCATCCTATTCGTCGGTCGCACGCGGCGAGGTGTTCAAATACCCGCTCTTTGCCGAGATCGGCGCGGGCTATGGCAAATCCGCCGCACAGGTGGTGCTGCGCTGGATCCTGCAAAAGGGGGTTTCGCTGAACACCATGTCCACCAAACCCGAAAACATCCGCGCCAATTTTGACCTGATGGATTTCACCCTGTCCTCGGTCGACATGGCCCGGATCGACGCGATGACGCAGACCGGCTACCGCATTGTCTCCAAAGGGCTTGTGCCCTGGGCCCCCGATTGGGACTGACAGCAAAAGGGGCGGCCTTGCCGCCCCCGTTCCCCCTCTGGATCAGCGATTGCCGCGGATCATGTCAGCCGCCCTTTCCGCAATCATGATCGTCGGCGCATTGGTGTTCGATCCGACAAGGCTGGGCATGACAGAGCTGTCGCACAGGCGCAGCCCATCCACCCCATGCACCCGCAGTTGCGGATCGACCACCGCCATCGCATCCCGCCCCATCTTGCAGGTGCAGGTCGGATGATACGAGGTGCGGCCATATTGCCGGGCATAGGCTTCATAATCGGCCTGCGTGCGCACCGAGGCATCGGGAAAGCGCAGTGTGCGGATGTATTTCTGCAAGGCGGGCTGGCTGAAAATCTCGCGGCTGATCTTCACGCCCTCCACCGAGCAGCGCCGATCATCGGGGTGGGACAGGAAGTTCGGGTCCACCACCGGCTGCGCCCGTGGATCGGCCGACCGCAGCGTCACCGAGCCCCGCGATTTGGGCCGCAATGTATAGGAGTTGAGCGTGATCCCCGAAGACCCTTTCGGCACGCTGGGCACCCCCGCCTCGGCCCCGGCCCCGGCCAGAAAGTGGAATTGCAGATCCGGGCAGGGCTGGCTGCGATCCGCATACCAGAAGGCCCCGCCCTCCACCACGTTGGACGTGACCGGCCCTGCATTGAACAACGCATATTGCAGCCCGGCCCACAGCATCCAGTGCGGTTTGTTGTATTTGTCCAGACTGTCATGCCCGGTCAGTTCGGCCACGATATCAATGCCGAAATGGTCCTGCAGGTTCTGGCCCACGCCCGGCAGATCCTGCACCACCTCAAGCCCGTGGCTGCGCAGATGATCCGCCGGACCGATGCCGGACAATTGCAAAAGCTTGGGCGTGCCGATGGCGCCCGAGGTGACGATGACCTCACACTCTGCCTGCACCCGGTGCGGCGTGGCACCGATGGCATAATCCACCCCGGTTGCGCGCCGCCCCTCGAACACCACACGCAACACCAGCGCCCCGGTGATCAGCGTCAGGTTCGGGCGTTTCAGCGCGGGGCGCAGATAACCCACCGCTGCCGAACAGCGCCGGTTGCGCAGGGTGGTGGTCTGATAAGGGCCGGCCCCGTCCTGAACCGGGCCGTTGAAATCGGGGTTATAGGGCATCCCGATCTGCTGGCAGCTTTGCACGAAGGCGCGGGTCAGCGGCTGCGGGGCGGGGATGTTCGATACGCCCAGCGGGCCTTCGGTGCCATGCCATTCCCCCGCCAGCGTGGTATTGCCTTCAGAGCGCAAAAAGTAGCGCTGCACCTCGGCAAAGCTCCAGCCCTCTGCGCCCTCTTCAACCCAGCGGTCATAATCCGACGGATGGCCACGGGTGAAAATCTCGGCATTGATCGACGAGCCGCCGCCCAGAACCCTGGCCTGCGCATAGGGAATTTCGCGGTTGTTGGCGTGGCGCTGCGGGGCGGTGGTCAAGCCCCAGGTCATCGGACCGGTGGTCATCTTGGCAAAGCCGACCGGCATATGGATCAGCGGATGGGTATCGCGCCCGCCCGCCTCGATCAGGCAGACCCGGGTGGCGGGATCTTCCGACAACCGCGCCGCCAGAACGCAGCCAGCCGACCCGCCGCCCACGATCACATAATCAAACGCCGCTGCCATCATACGATCCCCCCTTCCGCAAGCCCGGTCATCCTGTGACCCAATGCGCGCGTTTGCCAAGCTCGACATGCACGGATTTCGTCTGGGTATATTCCTCCACACCCGACATTCCGGCCTCGCGGCCCCATCCCGATTGCCTGAACCCGCCCAGCGGAATCTCCGGCCCGCCCGCCATGATGGTATTGACCCAGAACCGCCCGGCCCGCACCCGCCGGGTGACGGTCAACGCCTTGTCGATGTTCTTGGTCCAGACCGAGGCGGCCAGCCCATAGACCGTGTCATTGGCCAGGGCGATAGCCTCTTCCACCGTGTCAAAGCGCAGCGAACACAGAACCGGGCCAAAGATCTCTTCGCGGGCAATCGCCATATCGGGCGTCACGCCCGCAAACAGCGTCGGCGCGATATACTGGCCGCGCCCCAGATCGACGGCTTGCCCCCCGGCAAGAAGCTGCGCGCCTTCGGCCGTGCCGCGCGCGATATATCCCAGGATCGTGTCGTTTTGCGCCGCGGTGGTAATCGCCCCGACCTGCGTTGCCGCATCCAGAGGATCCCCCACCCGGATTCTGGCCATCTTTGCCGCCACCAGCGCCTCGAACTCTGCCGCGACAGAGCGTTCCACGATCAACCGGCTGGAGGACACGCAGCACTGCCCGGTGTTGAAGCTGATGCCGAACGCAGCACCATCGGCCGCATCTTCAAGGTCGCTGTCGGCAAAGACGATGATCGGATTCTTGCCGCCCAGCTCCAACCCCAGCTTCTTGAAATTGCTGTCCGCCGCCGCGTGAACGCAAGACCGGCCCACCGCCGTGGAGCCGGTAAAAGACAGCATGTCAACATCCGGGTGTTCGGTCAGCGCCTGCCCGATGCTGCGCCCCGATCCGGTGATGACGTTGTAAACCCCATTGGGCAGCCCGGCTTCGGCCAGAACCTCGGCCAGAAGCAGCGTCGTGGCGCTGGTGACCTCCGACGGTTTCACCACCATGGTGCAGCCGCTGGCCAGAATGAACGGCACCCGTTCACACAGGATCAGGAACGGGAAGTTCCACGGGGTGATCAGCCCCACCACCCCCACAGGTTCGCGCAGCACCATGCCGAACAGGGAATCGCCCAGATTGTTGAAACTGTCGCCATGCAGCAGCCGCGCCGCCCCGGCGCCCACCTCGAAACAGGCAATGCAATGGTCGATCTCGCCGCGCGCCTGACTGATGGGTTTGCCGTTTTCCAGCACCTCCCAATAGGCGATCTCATCGCGGCGGCGGCGCAGGATGTCGGCGGCGCGCAGCAGCACCGCCCCACGCGCCGCGCCGGACAGCCCGGCCCAGCGCCGGTCCTCAAAGGCGCGGCGGGCGGCGACCACCGCCGCCTCCAGATCGGCAACCGTGCATTTCGGAATACGGCTGACCGGCACGCCATGGGCAGGCGAGGCCCGCTCGAACAGAGGGCGCCCACCATGAAACGCGCCATCGAGATAAAAGCCGAACTCGCGCGGGCTGTGCGGAAGGGAAAGCAGGGTCGTCATCTGGGCCTCCGCCCGGTCTAGGGCAGTTGAAAGGTGTGAGGGAAAGGCAGACGCCGCAGCGCCCGCACGCATTGGCCGGATCAGACCAGAAGGATCTGGGTTTTCAGATCGGCGGGACGGCTGGACAGGGATTCAAACGCCTCCTGGATCCGGCCGAGCGGGAAACTCGCCCCGGTAAAGGCCCCGGTCTGAAAGCGGCCATGCGCCAGCAGGGTCAGCGCATCCTGCATATCCTCGCCCATCCCGGCGACCGATCCTTTCAGGCTCGTCTCCTCCAGCACGGTGCGCAGGATGTTGACAGGCACCGCCTCGCCAGGTCCGGTCAGGCCAAAGAACGCCACATGGCCGCCCTTGCGGATCAGTTCGAACGCCTGCGCGTAAAGATGGGCATTGCCGACGCTTTCGATCACCAGATCCGCGCCACGCCCGCCGGTCATGGCCAGAACCTGCGCCTTTAGCGCCGCGGGATCCGAGATCGCCGCATCCGCGCCAGTGGCCAGCGCCATGCGGCAACGATCCTCTGACAGATCGGCCACAATGATCGGGGCCGCCCCGACAAGGCGCATCATCTGCACATGCAGATTGCCCACCGGCCCGGCCCCGAACACCACCACCGATTGCCCGAACCCGGCGCGGGCCTTGCGCGCCGCGCGCACCACGCAGGCGACGGGTTCCGTCAGCGCCAGCACCGCATCGGGCACATCCTGCGGCGCTTCGATCACCAGACGGGCGGGAAGCGCCACATATTCGGCAAAGGCCCCGTCGCGTCCGATACCAACCTGCGTCATCGCCGGGCAGTTCAGCACCTCGTTGCGGCGGCACCAGTAGCAGCTGCCGCAACCGATGTTGATATCGGCCACCACCCGCGCACCCGGCGCAACCGAGGTGACATTGGCCCCGACTGCCGCCACGGTGCCACAGAATTCATGGCCGGGGATCAGCGGCAGGCGATCCGCCGCATAATGGCCGTTGAACATATGCACATCCGTGCCACAGATCCCGGTGCGCGCCACCCGGATCAGCGCATCCTCCGGCCCGATTGCGGGCAGATCCACCTCGCGCAGCGCAAACTGCCGGGGCGCCACCAGAACCGCCGCCTGCATCTTCTGCATGGCCCGTCCCTTCATTTCACAGTGCGCAGTTTGGCGCGGTCAATCGTCAGGGCGATGGCGGCGATCAGCACGATTCCGAACACCATCTGCTGTTGCGTCGCGTCGATCTCGAAATACAGCATCGAGGCGCGGATCACTGCCACGATCAGGGTGCCGATCAGCGTGTTCAGCACACCGCCCACCCCGCCCGTCAGCGGCGTGCCACCGACCAGCACCGCCACGATGGCCGGCAGCAGAAACCCGTTCGCAATCGTCGGGGCCCCGCCCGAAAGCTTGACCGCGAACAGCAGGCCCGCAACCGCCGCCAAAGCCCCGGAAATGGCAAAGGCGAGGATCTTGTAGCGCGCCACGTTCAACCCCGAGGCCGCCGCCGCCTGTTCGCCCGCGCCCACCGCCTTCAGCGCCCGGCCAAGCGTGGTGCGGCGTTCGATGAACAGGCACAGCGCCAGCAGCAGCGCCGCGATGAACAGCTCGTTCGGGATGCTGCCGGTATGGCCGATCATCCAGCCGAATGTCTCGTTGCGCTGCGCCGCATCCATGTTCAGCGCCCGCTGCCCCGACAGCAACTGCGCCACCGAAAAGGCGATGCCACCGACGGCGAGCGTGGAGATGAACGACGGCACCAGCAGCTTTGTAGTGACATAGCCCGACACCATGCCCAGCACGAACCCCGCGCCGATGCACAGCACCGCAACCCCGGCCCCGAGCGAGGCGAGATAGATCGAGGCGATGACCGTGACCATATTCGCCATGGATTGCGCCGACAGGTCGATCCCGCCGATATAGATGGCGAAGGTCAGACCCAGCGCCATGATGAACAGCGGCACGATATCGCCCGCAAGGCTCATCAGATTGGCGGGTTTCAGAAACCCCGGATCGGTGATGCCCACGATGGTGACCAGCACCAGCAGGGTGATCCAGGGCAAATGCGGTTTAAGACGCTGAAAATCCATGTCCTGCCTCAGATCATGTAATGCAAAAGATCGTAGAGTGTCGGCTTTGCCCCGGGCACGCAGTCGAACCGCTGCCGGATCTCGCCGTCTTTCACCACGATGATGCTGTGTGACAGGCCGATCGCCTCTTCCAGCGTGTCGGCCACCAGAACGATGCCCACACCCGCCGCGCTCATGTCGCGGATCATGTCATAGACATCTTCCTTCGCGCCGATATCCAGACCGCGCGTCGGATGATCCAGCAGCATGATGTCCGATCCACCCGAGCGCCACTTGGCCAGCACCACCTTCTGCTGATTGCCGCCCGACAGATTGCCGCAATCGGCAAATTCGGAATGCGCCTTGATCGACAGCTTGCGGATCCAGTCACGCGCCAGCGCCCGTTCGCCCGCAATGCGCAGCACGCCCGCCGTCGCATGTTTGCCCATCTGCGACAGGGTCATGTTTTCATAGACATTCATCCCGGCAACGATGCCCTCCACCTTGCGTTCGCGCGGCACATACCCCACGCCCAGCGCAACGGCAGTCTGCGGTGAAAAGCGCCGGATCACCTGCCCTTTCAGCGCCACCTCGCCCGAGGTCGGCGTCAGCATGCCATAAAGGGTGCGCAAGATCGCCTCGCGCCCCGACCCTTCGGTGCCGACCAGGCACAACACCTCGCCGGGATGCAGCGCCAGCGAAATGTCGCGGATGCGCCCTGGCAGGCTGACACCCGTCAAGGTGGCCAGCGTGCGGCCCGCATCATAGGGCAGCTGCCGGTGTTCGCGGTAATATTCCTTGTCGACGTTGCGCCCCACCATCTTGTGCTGGATCGCCTCGACCTGTGCCGCCCCCCGCTGCACCACATCCACCACCTGCCCGTCCTTCATCACATAGATGCGGTCGGACAGGTCCATCACCTCGTCCATGCGATGCGACACGAAGATGAAGGAGGCACGCGAGGTCAGCTCCCGCACCAGCTTGAACAGAAGCTGCACCTCTTCCTTGCTCAGCACCGAGGTCGGCTCGTCCAGCAGGATGACCAGATCGCCCTCCACCCGCTCCTCCAGTGTCAGCACCTTGGCCAGTTCGACCAGTTGCCGCTGCGCGAAGGACAAATGCGAGGTGACGGTGGCCGGATCTATGTCCAGCTTGACCTTGGCAAGCTGCGCCCGCGCGGCGGTGGCCATCGCCGCCCAGTTGATCACGCCAAAGCGCACGAACTGCTGCTCGTAACCCAGAAAGATGTTTTCCATCACGGTCAGGTTGGCAATCAGCGACTGCTCCTGAAACACCATGCCGATGCCCTTTTCCATCGCCTGCCGCGGGTTGGAAAAGCGGACGGTCTTGCCGTCAATCTGGATCTGGCCGCCATCGGGTTGATAGGCGCCATAGATCACCTTCATCAGCGTGGATTTTCCCGCGCCGTTTTCGCCCACCAGACCCACGATCTCGCCACGCTTGATGTGGAAATCCACGGCCTTGAGCGCATGGACGCCGGGGAATTTCTTGTCGACGGCTTTCAGTTCATACATCTCCGTCCCCTCACTTCACCACCGAGACAGCCCGGCGGTCGGTTGACAGCACCACAGCCACGATCACCAGCAGGCCCAGCACGCCGTCTTGCAGGAAATCCGGCAGGCCGATCACCACCATGCCATTGTTGATCACGCCGACGATCAGCACCCCGACCAGCGCGTTCCACACGCCGCCGATGCCGCCCCACAGGGCCACGCCGCCGACCACGACCGAGGTGATCGACACGAACATGAAGTTTGCCCCCGTCACCGATTCCGCCTGACCGATGCGGCCCACGACAAGGATCGCTGCGATGGCATAGAACACCCCGGCCAGCGCAAAGCCGGTGACCCGGACCCGCTTCACATTCAGACCCGAAGCATGGGCCAGATCTTCGCCACCGCCCACGGCATAGAAGTTGCGCCCCAATGTGGTGTGCGACTGAATGAACCAGGCCAGCAGCAGGAACGCCACTGCCACATAGACCATGATCGGAAAGCCCAGCCAGCGCACCGTCAGCAGGCCCCGGAAGGCGGGATCGCTGATCTTAACGATGTCACCGCCGGTCAGCAGGATCGCCGCCCCGGTGCCGACAAAGCCCATCGCAAGGCTCGCCATGAACGAAGGGATGCGCAGCTTCACATGGATCAGGCCGTTCAGCAGGCCGATCAGCCCGCCGACCAGCAGCACCAGCGGCATGGCAAGCCAACCCATATCGCCCAGCGCGCCACCGAATTTGACGAAGGCAAAGGAAAAGATCACGGCCGTCAGCGAGATCACCCCCTCCATCGACAGGTCGATGGACCCCATGATGATGATGAATGTCACCCCCACCGCGACCATCAGCGCCGGGGCCGAGGCGATGGCGATGCGGGCAAAGTTGCGGACCGAAAAGAAGGTCGGGTTCAGCAGGGTGAAAAAGATCACCAGCGCCATCAGCACCAGAAGCGGTGCCCATTTGATCAAGGTTTCACGCGAGATGTTCCGCGTCACGTCAGGCCCCCCTTTTTGCCCACATGGCCGTGCATGGCGCGGCGACCCCGGACGGGCCGCCGCAAGCTTGCATCATTTGTATTGAATCTGCCCGTTCGACGGGCCCCAGAAGTCGGTCCAGTCATAGCTGGGCACCGCATCCTGGAACTTGGCCTTGAACTCGGCAGCGTCCTTGGCGGTGACGAGGATGGTCGGGCCATAGAACTCCCGATGCTCCTGCGGCTCTTCCGAAGGTTTGAACGTGCCGATGGCCGCGTGATAGGCCAGCGCCGCCGAAATGCCGCCGCCCCAATGCGGGTTGGTGAACACGGTCGCCAGCAGTTGCCCGTCCATCACCATCTGCACCGCTTCGGGGTTGCCGTCATAGGCGACGATCGGCATGCCCTCGATGCCTTCGGCGCGCAGCGCCTCGATCACGCCATAGGCGATGTTGTCATTGGCGCAATGCACACCTTTGATCCTGTCGCCATAGCGGGTCAGGAACGAGGCCATCAGCTCTGCGCCCTTCTGGGTATCCCAGTCGGCGGGCTGGGCATCCAGCAGTTCGATATTGGGGAAGTCCTTCAGCGCGTTCATCAGGCCGTTCAGACGTTCGACCGCCGGATTGTTCGCGCCGATACCGCCCAGATGCACGATCCCGCCTTCGCCGCCCATCGCCTCGAACAGGATCCGCGCGGTTTCTTCGGCGGGTTTCTCGTCGCTCCAGGTCATGTGGCTGACGTAATTGTCGCCGAAATCCCAGGGGTGCAGGTCATCCGTCTTGTTCCAGATGGTCGAGATATAGCCGCCCGCCGCCGCAACCGCCTCGACCACCGGGCGGGCATTCGGACTGTCATTCGCATCGCAGGCAATGGCGCAATTGCCATTGTTCTTGGCCAGGAAGGCCTTGATATCCGCCAGAGATTTTTCCGACGATCCTTCGTTGATCAGGCTGACCAGAAAATCCTTCGGCTTGCCAAGCGATTCCACGAAGGCCTCGCCGCCAGACACGACCGAGTTCCAGTAGGCCGAGGCGCGGTCACGATAGCTCCAGGCCAGCGCCGGATCGGTCAGCGCGGCATGGGCCGCCCCGCGCCCGAATACGGCCGGCGCGGCCAGGGCGCCGACACCCGCCGCGCTGGCCAGCAGGAAGTTGCGGCGGTTGATCGTTTCCCGCGCGATGAAGTCCTTGATGAATGTCGACATGGCTTTCCTCCCTTTACATGCAGGTTCGTTGCAGGTGGCCCGAAGGGCTGTACGCAGGGCCGGTTTCTCCGCGCCCCGTGCTTGCCACCGCACCACCTTCCACCCATTTAATGCACTAACTGGTTACTTCTGTGCGCCCCCATGAGTCAAGAGATTTCCTGCGCCTCGTTTCACAATGGCAGGCCGATTGGACCGCAATGCGCTTTGACCTTGCCCCCCCGGAACGGTTAAGAAGGGCCAGCGCCACGTCGCGCAGCTTTGGAGGACAGGCCTTGACCGACGCCAGTGACGCGCCAGCACCCCCCGCGCCGAAACCGCGCATCCGCGACGCCGAAGCGACGCGCGCGCGCATCCTTGATGCCGCGAAGAAAGAGTTTGCAAAGAACGGTCTGGGCGGGGCCCGCGTCGATGTGATCGCGGAAAAGGCCAAGGCCAACAAGCGGATGATCTACCGCTATTTCAACAGCAAGGAGGGGCTGTTCCAGACCGTGCTGGAAGATGCCTATCTTGATATCCGCACCGCCGAACAGAAGCTCAATCTCGATCATCTGGAGCCGCGCGAGGCGCTGGAAAAGATGGTGCGCTTCACTTGGGATTATTACCTGAAGAACCCGGAATTCATCACACTGGTGAACAGCGAAAACCTGCACCGCGCCAAACATCTGAAGAAATCAGAAGTCATCAAGGTGGCCAGCCGCAAGTTCGTCGACCGTATGTCGTCGCTGCTGAACCGGGGGGTCGCAGCAGGGGTGTTTCGCGCCGATATTGATCCGGTGCAACTGAACATCACCATTGCCGCCATCGGCTATTATTACCTGACCAACCGCTTTACCGGCTCGATCATCTTTGACCGCGATCTGATGGCGAAAGAGGCGCTGGACGAACGGCTGCGGTTCAACATCGGCACGATCATGCGCATGGTCTGTGTGGCGCCCTGACGGGCATCACAGCTCCCAGCCCAGACCTTCGGCGCGCAGGGCCAGCTCGGCGCAGGCGATATCCTCGAAATCCTGCGCCCCCGACACGCCGATCCCGCCGACCACGCTGCCCTCATGGGTGATTGGCAGGCCGCCGCCCCAGACCATCAGCCGCGCCCGGTTGGAAAAGCCCAGCTTCAACGCGGGGCTGCTGTGCATGCGCTCTGAAAAGGCGGCGGTGGCGCGGCGCATGGTGGCCGCCGTAAAGGCCTTGTCCTGCGCGAACTCCAGAATGGGCGGCGTTGCATGGTCCATCCGCGCGGCGGCAAGCACCTGCCCGTGCGGATCCACGACGCAGACCGCAACGGACCAGCCATTGCGCTTCGCCTCGGCCACGGCGCCCTGCACCAGCCGCAACGCGGTCTCAGAGGAAATCATCGGTCGGGTCACGATCATCGGAAAGCTCCATATCTTGTGGGCAAGGCGGTGCGGCGCAAAGGGTCATCCCTGCGCCGTCCAGTCGAGAACAATGAACGGCGCGGCGATCCGCCGGGCCATGATATCGGCATAAAGCTGGGCCGGATCCTCTGGCAGCGCCACATGCACCAGCCCGGCCAGAGGAATCCGCCCCTGGGCCAGCCAATCCATCGCGCGGGCAAACCCGCCCAGGATGCTATGCGGCGCGTTGTTGTAGCCGTCCAGCAGGCTCTCCCACTGAAAGCCGCGGCCCTGAACCGGCAGTTCCCACTCCCAGCCAGAGCGCAGCGTCACCAGATTGAAGAACACCGGGCCGAGCAGGTCATGCGCCGAAAGGTCGGTCAGCTTGCGCCAGGGCACCCCGACCAGAACCACCTCGCCGCGTGGGCGGACCATCTGGCAGCCCTCCCGCACGGCGGCCTCATGGCCGGAACAGTCGACCACCAGGGCAACCTGTCCGCGCAGCGCCGGATCCTCCAGCGGCATTGCCGCCCGGCAATCCGTCAGCCCGCTGTGCCCGGCCTGTGCGCGGCGTAGCGGATCCGGGTCCACCAGCGTCACGCGATAGCCGCCGATCCGAAACAGATGCGCCGCCAGCAACCCAACTGGCCCTGCGCCGGTGATCACGACTGCATCCCCCGGCCGGGCCTGTGTGGTCATCAGGGTGGACATCGACACCCCCATCAACCGCGCCACCACCGCCATCTGCGGATCAAGGCCCTGCGGCAGCGGCAGCGTGTGCTGCGCCAGATGGGTCTGCGTGGCGCGATGCGCGCCCATGGCAAAGCGCAGCATCCCCGGCGTGATCCCCCGGACAGCGGCCCCCACCGCCGTCACCTCGAAAACCGCCGCATAGCCGGGCCGGATCGGGAAGGTCTCGCCATTGGCCCAGCCGATTTCGGTGCCCTGGCTGATCAGGGTGCAGAGTGTGCGGCCACGGATCTCGTCGGGCTGCAACAGCGCATCGGTATAGGTGGCAAGGGTGAATGTCTGTTTGGCGGGAAACAGGATTTCAGTCGGCAGAGTCGCTCCACTGTGCATGTGTCACACCCCGGTCTTCGGCGACCATTGCGCAGGTGCCCCTGCGCGTTCCGCGCCCAGCGGCCCGTCCATGCTGACAATCTCCAGAAACTGCCCCCAGGGCGCCTTCAGATAACACCATGTCAGGCCCGCCATCGGCCCGGCCTCCACATGGTTCGGCCCATCCAGCACCTCGACCCCGGCGGCGCGCAGGCGGTCTGCGGCCACCAGACAATCCTCCACCTGAAAGGCCAGATGAAAGCCGCCCGGTTCGCTGTTGCGTTTCAGCGGGGCGTCGGGGTCCGGTTCGCCGGAATACTGAAACAGCTCCAGATTGGTGCCATTGCCGACGCGCAGCACCGTGATGTCCTCGATCCGCCTATCCCCCGGCACCCCCAGCTTGCGGATCATGTCAGCATCCGTGAGGTCAAGCCGCCCGGTCGACAGGCAGACGACCGCGCCGAACATCGTCTCGAAAAACCGCACGGCCTGCGCCATGTCGGGCACGGTGAGGCCAATATGCTGAAGGCCAAAAACGGTCATCTTGCCTGTTCTCCCTATGTGCGGCGCGGCCCCTCTGGCCCGCCGGATCGCCCGATATGTAACTAAATGGTTACATCCGGACGATTGAACAGCCGCACCCGCTTGTCAAGCACCGATGCGCGCCCGGCTTGACAACCCGCAGCCGCAGCGCCCCAATGGGCTGCCTGTTTCAGGCGCAGGGCATTGCCATGACCTCATCCCCGTCCCCCTCCAGCTATGACGCCATCGCCTGCCAGATGGACCTGCGCAGCATGGCATCGCCCTGGGCCCCGGGGCTGGTTCTGGCCTTTGGCCGCTGGACCGGGGCCGGGCGGCCCCTGTCCATGCTGGCCACCGGAACCGGCCGCAGCGTGCCGGAGGCCGGTCTGCGCTGCTTGGGCGAGATGGCCGAGAATCTGTCGATCAGCGACAGCGCCCATGCTGCGCCCGTCGCCGCCCATGACGCGCAGGGGCAGAGCCTTGTGGCCGATGCCCGCGCCCTGCCGGATCAGCCAGCGCTGAACCTGGGCAGCGAAGGCTGCGCCGCGCATCCCGACCCCGACCACGCCCGACTTGCCGCCGCCTGCGAACGGATCGAACGCGCGGCGCTTGCGCTGTGGTGGCATGGCAAGATGGAGGCGCAGGCCCTGCCGATCCCCGAAGATCAGCTGCGGCCCTATCGTCAGGCCATCAGCCATCGCCGCACCCGGGGCTGGCTGTTGCCGGTGCTGCCCGGCATGACCTCGGTTCTGATGCTGAGCGATTCCGGCGACGGCAGCCTGATTGCCTTGGGCAGTGCCGCACATCCGGATCCGTTGACGGCGCTGGACAGCGCGCTGCGCGACACGCTTCAGGCCGAAATTGCCTGGCTCGCGCCGCCTGACCACCCGGATGTCGCCTATCGCAACCGGGTTGATCACGCACTGCGCCCGCGCCTGCCACAGCTTGCCATGGCACCGGAAGCCGCGATGCCCGCCGCCAAGGCCGAGCCGGCGACAGACAGCCTGCACAGGATCCACGCGGCGTTTGCTCAGGCCGGGCTGCGCTTCGGTTATGCGGATCTGACGAATCCGGCGCTCAATATCCCGGTCTATCGCTGTGTCTGCCCTGACTGGCCGCGCGCGCGGCCCCTGTGGGAAGCCGGGCAATGACGATCCTGTGACGCAGCACCGGGCACAGTATCCGCGAAGGGGGAGAACGATGCAGACACCCGAGACACGACGGAATCCCTATATCGCGTGGCTGGAAAGCGTGGATGCCAAACTGCCACCCGAAATCCTGCCCTCGGGCCGGTGCAGCTTTGCACATAGTGGCAAGGCCGATGCGGCGGCGCTCTATTCCGGCGGATTGAATCTGCAGCAGACCGTCAGGACCATGGTGCCGGTCGCCGCTGCCGTGGGCAGCGCCGCGCCCGCCGATGGCAGCATCCCGGCCGGGTTCACCTATTTCGGGCAGCTTGTCAGCCATGATTTCAGCCGTCGCACCGAAGGCGTGTTCACCATGGATCTGCTGACCGACGGGATGGCCACCCGCGCGCGCAAACGGATCAACCGGGCACGTGGCGATGCCGGGCTGATGCTCGACAGTGTGCTTGGGCCGATTGAGGCACCGGCGGATCCGCCTGAGATCTGGCGGTTTCCGCCGCCCGACCCCGATTTCCCTATGGCCAGTGTCGATCTGCGCCGCACCCATCCCGAGAATGGCAGGCTGATCGCCCCCCTGCCCGACACCCGCAATGATGACAGCCCGATGCTGGCGCAGCTTGCGGCGCTGTTCATCGCCTATGTTCAGCGCGCCACCCAGATTCTGCAGGCGCAGGGCAGCACAGAAGCACCGTTCTGGGCGAGGCTGCTGACTGTGCGCATGTTCCACCGCATCATCCGGCAGGACTATCTTCCCCGCATGGTCTTGCCCGCGCTTGTGCAGGCCTATGGCCATTTTGACACCTCGCTGATCGGGCTGGCAGCACCGCACAGCGCCCCGCATATGCCGGTGGAGCTGACAAACGCGGTGCTGCGCTGCGGGCATTGGATGATCCGGCCCCAATATGCGCTGAACGGCACCCCCGAAGGCCGGGTGCGGATTGCCGAGCTGCTCCACGGTATTGCGGATATCGAAACCAAGCGGCGCACCGAAAACCCGAACTTCTGGCGCATCGACTGGCGGCAGTTTTTCCCGCTGGAAGACAGCCCGACCGGCATCGCCCCGCAAATGGCGCTGGCCTTCGGGCAGGGCCTGACCCGGCTTGTCGGCTCCAGCCATTCCCTGCCCGACTCCATCCGCATTCCCGAACATCTTGTCAGCACCAATGATGATTTTGCCCTGCGTGATCTGGCGCGCAGCACCTGTGGCGGGCTGATGTCGGTCGCGGCCCTGACCGATCTGTTGCGCCCGCATCTGGCACAGTGCTTTCCCGACTGGACGCTGTGGGATCAGACGGCACGGCAGCGCATGGTGACGGCATGGTGCGGACAGCACATGGCCGCCGCCGATATTGCCGACCATCTGATCCTTGATCCGCCGCTATACCTCTATAGCCTGATCGAATCAGGCGGCAGCGCGCCGGGCGAGGGCAACCGGCACAGCCTTGGCGCACTGGCCTCGGTGATCCTTGCGGAATCGCTGATGGCACGCATCGCCCATTGCGAAGGCTTTCTGGACCCCGTGCCCGAAGCCTGTCGCAGCGCGGTTGAAGGTGCGGCCCCGATCACGTCAATGGCTGCATTGATCCGTTTTCTGACCCTTGAATGAACAGACAGGAGAGCAAAATGCCGGATGTCAAATACCACACAACGGGCTTTACCGAACTGGGGGCCTTCATGGTCGCGCTGTCGCGGCAATCACCGGACACCTATCCAAAGACCGTTGAAGACTTCATGCAGATGCTCGCGGCCTATGTGAACCACTTCTTCTACGGTGCCGCCGCCAATGAGATCGACAAAAGCAAACCCTCGCCGGACATTCCGCCCGGTCTTGCCTCAAAGGGTCCGGGTCAGGCCAAGTTCATACCGCACGCGGGCGATGAGAAGGATGCCATCGGCTCCTGGGTTCTGGACGGCATTCTGGAAGTGCAGAATGTGCAGCGCAATGCCACGATGCAGCTGTTCCAGAACAGCGCGCAGCATGTGAACATCCGCCTGCCCGAGCGGGAAAATATCGCCAACAAGGAACAGGATGCCGTCAAGAAGATGGCGCAGACGCCGCCGGGCAAGTTTGAAAAGATGACCTATCTGGATGCCTATTTCAGCGACAGCCCAACCATGACCGCGATGGAATTCGTCTGGGCCAATGTGGGGGACTATACCACCCGTTCCTGTCGCTGAACCGGGGCGGCAATCTCGGACAGGACGGGCACCACCCATTCCAGCCCCAGCCCCCAGCGCATCGAACTGGCCGAGATGAACCACTCCACCGGGTCGGGCAAAACTTCGCCCTGCCATTTGTCGGCCAGATCGGTGGTGAACCTGTGCCACAGGGCGCGCGCGCGATCATGCGCGCCCATCAACTGCGCGGCGGCGGCACCATAGGCAAAGCCGAAGATGATCGCCCCGTCGGCCCGTTCGGCCAGATCGGCAGCGGCGGCATACTCATGCGACAGCAGCGCCACCGGGATGCGGTATCCCATCGTCACCCGGCAGGTGCCTGGATCCAGGATGCCCACCATGCGCGACAGTTCGGCCCCGCGGGCGACATCGCCGCAGAGCGCCAGCATTTCGGCGGCGGCGGCCAGTCGGCGCGGGTTGCTTTGCGACACCGCCACCACCATCTCGGCGGCCTCTTGTGCGGCATGCGTATCGTTCAGCAACAACGAGCTCCAGCCAAAGGCCAGACGGGCATCGCCGCGCTCCGGCGCTTCGGCCACGCAGGTCTTGGCAATCTCCAGCGCCTCGGGCACCCCGCCGTGCGGCGGCCCCAGACCCGGAAAGATCAGCTCGCGGCTGTTCAGGATTTCCACCAGACCGATGCGCGCCCGCAGGCCCAGATCGCCCACGGGGGTCACGCTGCGCAGCAGGGTTTCGGCACGCCGGTCCGATACGGCAGACCAGTCCTTCATCAGCCAGCGCGCCCGCACCAGCTTGGTGTAATCGGCCAGCGCACTGTCGTCGATCGCGCCGACCTCGCCCAGATAATGCGCCTCCACCTTGCCGGTCAGCCGGGTTCCGATGCGCTGCACCGCAAATTCGCTGTTGCGGATCCAGTCGGTGCGGTTCATCGGCAAGGGCCATGTCCAGATCAGCTGGCCGCTGCACAGATCCTTCAGCGTCAGGATCAGGCGCATCTCACCCAGACCCGGCGACAGCGCGCCACGCAATTCGTAGTTGCCCGGTGTCTTGGGCAGCGGCATGTCGGGGCTGGCCTCGATGGTCACCCAATCCTCGACCGCGAACAGCGCCGAGACCAGTTCGGCCTGCACCCCGCCGACCGCGATCTGATCCTCATAGGGCAAGGATATGATCGGGAAAGGATAGAGGAAGATCGTGATCCGCCGTTGTTCCACTGGTGCGGCCACCGGCACACTCGCAGGCCCTGCGGTTTGCAGCTTGATCGCCACGGCAAGCGACTGCGTTTCTTCCGAGGGTTCGATGTCGAAATCCTGATCCAGCACCGCCCAGAGCCGGTCGTAATGCGACAGCGCGGCGGCATTGTTGCCCGCCGCAATCTCCAGCAGCATCAGATGCCGCGTCGCCAATTCGTCCTGCGGCTGCAATTCCCGCAGCCGTTCCGCCAGAATGCGGCTGTGCTCCGACGGCGCTGCGCAGGCGCGCAACCGGGTGCGAAACGCCTCGGCCATGGTTGCCAGATACAGCCTGCGCTGATCGGCCAGAAACTGATCGAACTCAGCATCCAGCCCCCAGAGATCGGCGGCAAACCGGGTTTCGGCATCGCCAAGGCCCATGCGCAACAGGCCGGAGGCATCGCCATCGTCCCAGGCCCGCAGCGCAGAGGTGATGTTGCAGGGGGCCGCGCGAAAATTGGCATGAAGGCTCGCGCGGTCAGAGCGCAGCATGTCTTGCGGGGTTTCAAGTTCAGGCAAACCGGGCAACAGATGAAGCGTGTTGCGCAACGAGCCGCGCGATTTGTCAGAGGCCGCCCCCGACCACAGCAGATCGGCCATGCGCTCGCGGGTGATGCTTGCCTCGCCCGTCAGCAGAAACCACGCCAGAATTGCCTTCTGTTTCTGCACTCTGAGCGGCACTTCCCGGTCGCAATGCGTTATGGAAAATCGGTCAAGGACACGAAAAGACAGCCCCTCAATCATCGTCCCGTATTCCCCAATCCTGCGCAGGCAGAGTCAAAGGGATACGTTAACCTTTACGCTGCGTCCAGTTGCTTCACAGCCGGGCTATCATTTCGGAATCGCTCGTTCGGCAAGGCCGTTTCGGCGAACTTGTCGCGGATCTGCGCCCAGACCTGCCGCAAGCGCAGCACATGCAGATCATCCAGAATGACCCGGGCAAGCCGGTCCAGCGTGGCCGCCTCGCTCAGCGGGGCAGGCGCAGCGCCCAGACCAAGGGCGGTGCGGGTCTTCGTGCTGCGGGTGCAATCCGTGGCAAGCGCCGCCGCCATGGCCCCGCGCAGGGCCGGATCGGCCTGCGCCATCTGGCCATCCAGCTCCATCGGCAGCATGGCACGTTCCAGATCAAAGATTGTGCGGATGTTCATGCTTTTCAGCAGCAGGAACCGCTCTGGGCCCACCACGGTGCAGAGCTGCGCCTGTGCGATCCAGTCGATACATTGATAGATCCCATAGGGGCTTTCGACATGCAGCATGATCGGGTTGAAGGTGGCCAGATTCTGCACATCAAAGACATTCGCCTCTTCCAGACGGAAGGCGATCTGGTGGTCGATGCCGTCCAGCACCGTCAGCGGGATCTGTCGGCAATGCACTTCCAGCTCCGAATAGACCGATTTGTGGACGATGCGGGACAGGCGCAGCAGGTAGTTCAGCGCACTGTCGGGCACAAAGCCAAAGGCAAAGGCAATCGCAACCCAACCATAGCCCAGACTGGTTGCCTCGACCGGGGTCTGCGCTTGCGCCCCGCCGCTGGCGGCACCCGTCGCCGGGGCCTCGGACCACGGCATCACCCCCCAGATCGTCGCAGCATCCGGGGCGGTGCGATACACGACAAGGGCTATCGCCACCGACAGCACCATATGCGCAAAGGCCCGCAGAAAGGTCAGCGGCGACAGATCGAACACCGCAACCGCGCGCAGGAACATGCGCAGCGTGAAGCAATAGGCCCCGGCAAAGGCCAGCGCCGCAACGGTCAGCGCATTGGCATGATAGGCGGCCAGCGCAGGCTTATCTGCCAGAATATCCGCGGGCGCGCCGCCCAGCAGCAGCAAGCTCGGCTCGAACCAGGCGACATCCGTTCCCAACCCCAGCGCGACCTGCGCGGGCAGGAACACCAGATACATGCCAAAGCAGGTCAGCAGCATATAGGGCAATGAACACAGCAACAGCATCCAGTCCGACGACACCGACATGGCAAACATCGGGATGCGCGACAGAACCTGCGGCTCTTTCGGATCCAGAAACAGATCGGCAAAATACTTGCCGCGCACGAATTCGAACGACACATTGTCGCTGCTGCCGCCGGGCGGCTTGTCACCTCCCTGCGGCGCGCGATGCAGAAAGCCAAAGCTTTCGGCAAAAAGCTCGATCATCGCCACCCGGGTCCGGCGGATCTGATGGCGGATCATGATGATGATCATCGGCGTCGCAATCGCCAGAAATGAACAGGCAAGCACCGGCAGCGTCGGGCGGATCCGCCCCATATGGATCAACAGCCAGAGCACCACGACCAGCACCGCAAAGGGCGCCAGCAGGCGCAGCAATCCGACGCTTGCCGCTTTCATGAGGCCGCCTCGATCAGCGAATAGGGCTCCATCTGCATCCGGGCGGCTTCGGCAATGGCCACGAAGGCGTCAATGTCATCGGCGCTGTGATCGGCCATGATCTGCAACTGCCAGCGGCAGCCATTGCGCGCCACCACAGGATGTTCCACCAGATTGACCAGCGCCCCATGCGCCAGAACATCCGCCGTCAGACGGCGCGCCCGCGAATGGCGGCCCAGCCCGACCGGCACGATGGCGCTGGGCTGGCCCAGCACCTGAAAGCCGCCCTTGGTCAACCCGTCGCGCAGCCGCAGGCTGTTGTCCATCAGCCGCGCCCGCCGTTCGGCCCCTTCGGCGCTTTCCACGATGTCGAGTGCCGCCAGCACCACCGCCGCCTGCACCGGCGACAGCGCATTGGTCAGCGTATGGGTGCTGCACGCATAGCGCAGCGCCAGCTTCAGCGCCGGGTGATTGCTGGCCACAAAGCCGCCATTTGACGCGAAGGCCTTGGAAAAGCTGCCCATGACCACATCAATCTGTCCGGTCATGCCTTGCATTTCGATCACGCCGCGCCCGGTTTCGCCCATCACCCCCAGATCATGCGCAACATCGACACACAGCGTGGCGTCGTGGCGGCGGCAGATCGCCTGAAGGGCGGCCAGATCGGGCATGTCGCTGTTCATCGAAAACACGCCCTCCGTCACCACAAGAATACCGGCAAAGGGTTCATTCTCGCGCAGCCAGTCCAGCCGCGCGGCCACCGCCTCGGTCGAGCAATGCGAAAAGCGGTGGACCAGCGCGCCTGATGCGCTCGCCGCCTCGTGCAGGCAGGCATTGGCCAGAACGTCGATCAGGACATGATCCCCTTCGCGCACCAATGTGCGGATGGCCCCATAGCCCGCGCCCCAGCCGGTCGAAAACACCGTGGCATCGGCCAGCGACAGAAACTCTGCAATCCGCTCTTCCAGCGAGGTGGCCAGCGTCGTCAGCCCCATCTGTGCCGGCGATCCGGCCGAATGCACGCCAAAGCGGCGGGCTGCTGCCGCCGCTGCCGCCAGAAGCTTGGGGTGCGAGCCGAGGCTCAGATAATCCTGCGACGCCATGTTGATGCCCGACAGCCCGCGCCCGGCGCGATCCCGGCCCAGCACGCGCGGCCCGATCCGCCCGACATTGACCTTGCAATACGGCTCCAGCTTGGCCGCCAGACGCGCATCGGCCCAATCGGTCATCGGCTGCCAGCGATCCATCAACCCGACCGGCTGCGCATCGTAATAATCCGTGCTGACACCGTTCAGCACATCCTGGGGCATCGGTTCAAAGGGCATGGGGTTCTCCGTTCTGTATGTCTGGCTGTTTTGTGCGGATGAGGCTGGGGCCGATCATGTCAGCCCCAGCGCGGTCAGCATCTTGCGGCTGGCAATGCCGGTGGTCGCAACGCCGTTGCGGCGCTGCCACTCGATCACGGCACCGCGCGTGTCTTTGCCAAAGATGCCATCCTCGGCGATCTGGAGGCCCAGCCGCGCGTTCAGCGCCGCCTGAAGCGCCATCACCTCGGCGCTTCTGTCGCCATAGGTCAGCCCTTGGGTCAGCTTGCCGGTGTGCGCGGTGCCAAAGGCCCCCTCGGCGGCCCATTTGCGCACCAGTTGATCCGAGGCCTCGAAATGCATGGCGTCTTCGCGCCCGAAGGCGGCGCCCCAGAAGAACCCGTGGCGCAGGAAAACCGGATAGATGTCCAGCAGACCGCGCTGCACCGTGCCGTCATCATAGGGGTCAATCCGGTCGATGCCGATGTCGATGGCGATACCCCAGCTGTGGTTGGAAATCGCGCTGGCCGATCCGCGCACCAGACGGCAGCACAGCATTCCAGCCGTGACCAGCCGGTCATGAACCTTGGCATGCGCGGCCTTGATGTCAGTCATGATTGCCTGCAACGCCGCGACCGCCGGGCGGATGCCCGTTGCACGGAACGGCCCCAGATCGGCAGTGACCAGAAGCGACCGGAATGCGGGCACCGAGGGATCACGGCAAGCCTGATCGAACTGGCCACGCGGCAAGCCAATCAGATTGCGGCAGGTGTCATTGCGCGCGCCGCGCAGCGCACCATTCACGCGGAGGCGGTCAAACTGCGAAAGGCTGGAAAACGGGATCAGATCTGCAAGATCAGGCATGACGCTCTCCTCTGGATCCGGGCGCCCTGATGGTGCACCGTTACGGACATCAGACACCCACAGGCGTCAGGGCAGCGTCATTGCCCCGTCATTTGCGCGCGTCGGCACCAACGCGGCACTGACGATAGAGGTTTGCGACATTTCGGGGCGCGCAGATGTCGCCCGCCCGCCATCAACCACCGGGCAGCGGATCTAGGCTTGATCCAAACCGGAGGCCGCATGAATCCTGTGACACGCCACCCCCGCCTGATGCAGCCGCTGACGCTGCGCAATCAGACCCTGCGCAACCGCATCGTGTTCGGTGCCCATACCAACAACATGGCCGATCAGGGCCTGCCCGGCCCGCGCACGCATGGCTATCTTCTGGAACGGGCACTGGGCGGCGCGGGCATGATCGTGGCCGAACCGATGCCGGTGCATCGCACGGGTGTTCTGACCCGGGGCAATTTCCGGCACGGGTCCGACGACGTGATCCCGCATTTCCGCCGCATCACCGAAGAGGTGAAGGCCGCCGGATCGGTGATCCTGCAACAGCTTTATCACATTGGCGCGCATGGCGATTCCGATCTCAGCTTTGCGCCGCACTGGTCGCCCTCGGGCGGGCCGAGCTACCACGATTCCGATGGCTCGCATCGCATGACAGAGGCCGAGATCGAAGAGCTGATCACCGCGCATGTTGCCGCCGCGCACCGCTGCAAGGCCGCCGGATTTCAGGGCGTCGAGGTCTGGGCCGCCTATCACTCGCTGCTGGATCAGTTCTGGACCCCATGGAGCAACAGCCGCGATGACCGCTGGGGCGGCAGTCTGGAAAACCGCACCCGCTTTTCCCGCAGCATCATCGATGGCATCCGCCGCAGTTGTGGCGAGGATTTCATCATCGGACTCGCCGTCTCCACCTCGGATGCGCAGGATGTGCTGCTCTCGGTCGAAGCGCTCAGCGAGATCATCGCCCTGCATGACGCGACCGGCCATGTGGATTATGTGACCGTCGGCCATGGTGGCTATCTGGATTTTGAACGGCTGATGCCGACCTTCCTGTTTGCGGAAAAGCTGACCGCGCCAGTGACTGAGCTGTTGAAAGGCGTGGTGAAACACGCCGCCCTCACCTCGGAGGCGCATGTCAGAACGCCAGACAATGCCGAAAGCATCATCGCCTCGGGTCAGGCGGATCTCGTCTCCATCGTGCGCGGGCAGATTGCCGACCCGCATCTGGCGCGCAAGACCGCCGAGGGCCGGGCCGAAGACGTGCGCGGCTGCATTTCCTGCAATCAGATGTGCTGGGGGCGGCGGTCGCGCGACTACTGGATTTCCTGCCTGATCAACCCTTCGGCGGGGCGCGAATTTGAATGGGATGGCGACCGTTTCACCGCCTCGGCCACGCCGCAGCAGGTTCTGGTGGTCGGCGCAGGTCCCGCAGGGCTGGAAGCCGCCCGCGCTGCCGCCGAACGCGGCCACCGGGTAGAGCTTGCAGAAGCCGCGCCCCAGATCGGCGGGCAGTTCCGGCTGGCCGGGATGCAACCGCGCCGGGCGCAGATTCTGGATCTGCTCGACTGGTATGAACGGCAGTTCACAAATCTGGGCGTCACCCTGCGCCTGAACAGCTTTCTGGAGGCCGACGATCTGGCCGCCCATCCGGCGCAGACCATCCTGCTGGCCACCGGATCGCTGCCCGATCCACAGGCGCGGCAACGCTGGCTGCCCGGTGCGGCGCAACTGCCGGGGCTGGAGGCGGGCCATGTCTGGTCGCCAGAAGAGGTGATGCGCCGCGAGGCACGGCTGGGCGATACCGTGATCGTCTATGACGAAGGCGGCAACTGGCGCGGCGGTGGCACGGCGCTGGCCTTGGCCGAACAGGGCAAGCAGGTGATCCTCGTCACACCAGACCCCTATGTCGGCAAGGAGATCACCCGCACCTCGGCTGATGGTCCGCTGCGGGGGCGTCTGGCGCGGGCCGGGGCGCAGTTTCACACCGAACACATCATCGCGCGCTGGCACGGTAATGGCGCGACGCTGCGCAGCCTGCTGACCGGGGCGGAGGTCACGATTGCGGCCTCGGGCCTTGTGATGGCCACCACCAATATCGCCTTCGATCCCTTTCCCGAAACCCTGCCCGGCAAGACCCTGCACCGCATCGGGGATTGCGCCGCCCCTCGTCTTGCCGCGTATGCCTTTCACGAAGGGCGCAAATGGGCGCTGGCGCTGTAAAGGTTTTTCCAGACAGGTGGAAACCGCTGCGCTAGCATCGGCGTTGTCGTAAGTGGTGCCCCGCCGCGTTCTCTGTTCAGCAAGGTGTTCCGATGCCAAATGCCGCCCTGCGGATCACTGCCGCCACCCCCGCCACAGCGCAGGGGCCCGCGCAGGGCGATGACGCACCGCATACCCGCCGCATCACCCTGCCGCGCCTTGCCACCATCGCCGCGGTCGCCGCGGTGCTTTATGTCGGGCAAGAGGTGTTCCTGCCGCTGGCCATCGCCATGCTGCTGACCTTTGCCCTGTCGCCGTTGGTCAGCCGCATCCGCGCCTTCGGGGTGCCGATGACGGCCACGGTCCTGATCGTGGTATTTGCCGCCTTTACCGCCATTGCGCTGTTTTCGCTCGTGGTGGCGGGGCAGCTGTCGACGCTTGCGCGCAACCTGCCGGAATTCCAGTCCAACATCATCACCAAACTGGAAGGCCTTCAGGCCGAAGGCGATGAGCTGGGCATCATTGGCCGCATCACCAATATGGTCACGGCGATCAATGCCGAAATCGGCGCCGCCCTGCCCTCCGAAGAGGCCCCAGCCCCTGAAGGCGCACCGGCGGCGACCAATGCACCGTTGAAGGTGCAGGTGGTGGAGCCACAAAGCCCTGTCACCACGCTGACCGAACTGGTCGTGCCGCTGGTCAGCCCGATTGCCACAACCGGGCTGATCATCGTTGTTGTGGTCTTCATGCTGCTGGAACGCGAGGAGCTGCGCGACCGTTTCATCCGGTTGATCGGCTCCAACGATCTGCACCGCACGACGCAGGTGCTGGAGGAAGCCGGATCCCGTGTGGCCAATTACCTGCTGATCCAGCTTCTGGTGAATGTCATCTATGCCTTGCCCATCGGCATCGGGCTATGGCTGATCGGGGTCCCCAACGCGCTGCTCTGGGGGCTTCTGACGCTGGTGTTGCGCTTTGTGCCCTATATCGGCTCGGTCCTGTCGGCGGCGTTCCCGCTGTTTCTGGCCTTTGCCGTCAGCCCCGAATGGTCGGCGCTGTTGTGGACGGCGGCCCTGTTCATCGTGGTGGAGCTGATCACCTCGAATATGATCGAGCCTTGGCTCTATGGCTCGCGCACCGGGGTCAGCCCGCTGGCCATCATCGTATCGGCGATCTTCTGGACCTGGATCTGGGGGCCTTTGGGGCTGGTTCTGTCAACCCCGCTGACGGTGTGTCTGGTGGTGCTGGGCCGACATATTCCGCAGTTCGAACTGTTCGACATTCTGTTTGGCGATGAACCCGTGCTGGCCCCCCATGCCCGGCTCTATCAGCGCTGGCTGGCGGGCGACACGATCGAGGCGACCTTCCGCGCTGAAGAAGCGTTAGAGGAAAACTGGCTGGCCGATTATTACCGCGATACCGGCATTCCGGCGCTGATCCTCGCTCAGGCGGATTGGTCGCGCGGGGTTCTGACCACGGAACAGGAAACCCGACTGGCGGGCATCGCCATGGGCATGGTGGACAATTTGCAGGTGGTCGTGGGCGAGGAGCTGGAAGAGGCCAGCACCACCGCCCCCTCGGATGATGCCGATGCCCCGCCGCCCTTGATCGGGGCCGGGAGGCGCATCTTGTGTATCGGCGGCCGGTCAGCACTGGATGATGTGACGGCGGCGATGCTGTCGCAGGCCTTGGCCGCAGAAGGGGCCGAAACCGATCACCGCCCGCACAGCGATCTGTCCCCCGCGCGGATTGCGGCGCTGGATCTGGAAACCCGCGACAGCGTGGTGATGTGTTTTCTCGATCCTGCGCCGTCGCGCGCGTCGCTGCTGCATATCCGGCGGCTGAAGCGGGCGATGCCGCATCTGCGCGTCGGTGTGGTGATCTGGCAAATGCCCGAAACCGCCGCAGGCAATGGCGAGGATCAGGTGCTGCTGAAAAGTGTGCAGCCCGCCAAACTGTCCGAGGCCGAAGAGATCGGTGCCGATTTTGCCGCCACTGCGATGGAGCCGCTGATGCTCGCCGCCGTGGCCGAGGACGCGCCGCGCCCCCTGCCCAAACCCGACCCCAAACCCAGTCGCGCCAAACCGCGCAGTCGCAGCGCACGCAGCGCCGTGCCCAGTTAAGGAAAAGACCATGGCCCGTTCCCCCGCCGAAAAAGCCGCCGAAACCGTGAAAGACGCCGCTGCCGCCGCGCAGGACAGCCTCGCCGGATCCGAGGCAGAGCGCCTGCATGGCCAGATTGCCGATCTGCAAAAGGATCTGGCCCGCATCGTGCAAAGCCTGGCCGATCTGGGTGCCAACCAGGGAGCTACCATCGCGGATACCGTTAAGGCCGAGGCGCAGCGGATCTATGCGCAGGGCGAGGCGATGGCAGGCCGCGCCGAGGATGGTGTGGAGGAGGCCCGCGCCTATGTGCAGGCCAATCCCCTGAAATCACTGGGCATTGCGGCAGGGCTTGGCCTGCTGTTCGGGTTGTTGCTGGGACGCCGCTGAGATGTTTGCCCTGATGCGGCTTCTGGCGCAGATCGCCACACAGTCGGCGGCCCGCCGGGCCGAACAGACCGCGCGCAAGTTTGCCCTGATGGTGGTGGCGCTGCTGCTGTTGCTGATCGGTGCGGGTTTCCTGACCGCCGCAGGCTGGAGTGCCTTGCACCACTGGCTCGGGCCGGTGCAGGCCTCGCTCTGGATGGGCGGCGGCTTCGTGGTGCTGGCGCTGATCCTGCTGGCGCTGGCCAGCCGCAAGCCGCGCCCCTCTGATGCGCTGGCGCTTCAGGTCGCACGGGCCGAGGCCGAAGCGCGCAAGGCACAGGCCGAAGCCGCCAACTTGTTGGCACAGCTGCCCAAAACCATCGCGCGGGCCCCGGCCCTGCCACTGCTGGGCGCGTTTATTGGCGGGCTGCTGCTGGCCCTGAAACTGCGCAAGTGATCTGCGGCACCTAGAACGGGCAGGGCACCGAATAGGTGATGCTCTTGCCGGTTTCCGGGTGGCGCAGGCGCAGGCTTTCGGCATGCAGCATCATGCGCGGATAGGCGTCACGCGCCTCGCCCGTCGCATAGATCAGATCGCCCAGGATAGGGTGACCCAATTCCAGCATATGCACGCGCAGCTGATGGCTGCGCCCGGTCTGCGGCATCAGCCGCACCCGCGTGGTTTTGCCGTCATGCCGGATCACGCGGTAATCGGTGACCGCCGGTTTGCCGATCTCGTGGTTCACATGCTGGCGCGGGCGATTGGGCCAATCCACGCAAAGCGGCAGATCCACCGTGCCCTCTTTCGGCTCCAGATGCCCCCAGAGGCGCGCGAGGTAGATCTTCTTGGTCTGCCGCTTTTCAAACTGCTGGCCCAGATTGCCCTGCGCCGCCTTGGTCAGGGCAAACACCATCACACCGGATGTATCGCAATCCAGCCGATGCACCAGCAACACCTCGGGAAAGACACGGCGCAGCCGGTCGATCAGGCAATCTTCCTTGCCCGGATCCTTGCCCGGCACCGACAGAAGCCCCGCCGGTTTGTCGACGATCAGCAGCGCGGAATCGTGGTGCAGGATGCGCAGCGGCTCGTCCGGTGGATTGTATTCATAGGGCGGCATCAGACGATCTCATGCCCCGCCGCCCGCAGCCGCGCCGCCAGTTCGGCAATATGCGCGGGGCCGACATCACAACAGCCGCCCACGATGGTTGCCCCCTGCGCCACCCAGCCCATCGCGAAATCGGCATATTTTTCGGGTGTCAGGTCATGGCGATGCGTCAGTTCGGCCACGGTCGGGGCCTCTTGCAGGAACCCGTCGGAAATATGGGTAAAGCCATTGGCATAGGCCCCGAACGGCAGACCAAAACCCGCCAGCGCCGACAGCGCATCCGCCATAGCCTCGGGCACCGAACAGTTCGCCAGCACGGCAGCAGGTTTGTAGGTGGCAATCAGCGGCGCCAGATCGGCCAGCGGCTCGCCCGACCGCAGGGTGCCGCCCGCGCGGTCATGCACGGTGACCGACAGCCAGACCGGCAGACCCGCCTGTGCCGCCCCTTGCAACGCGCCTTCGACCTGCAACAGCGACGACAGCGTTTCCAGCAGGATCACATCCACATGCGGCGCGATCAGCCGGGCAATTTCGGCCACCTTGGGCGCGGCCTCGGCCACCGGAAGTGCGACCTCCACCCGGTAACTTGCGACCAGCGGCCCGATCGAGCCTGCAATCCGCCCCGACCCATGTGCCGCGCGCGCGTCTTCAGCCTGCGCCAGCGCCGCCATATGCAGCGCGGCAAACTGGTCATCCAGCCCGAAACGCTCCAGCCGGTCATGGTGGATCGCATAGGTGTTGGTGGTGGCCACCGTCGCCCCGGCGGCAAAGTAATCGTCATGGATCGCGCGGACGAGGCCCGGATGATCCAGCATCACCCGCGTCGCCCACAGCGGCGTCGACGCATCGCCAGAGCGCGCCACCAGCTCTTGCCCCATGCCGCCATCCAGAAGCGTGATCCGTGCCATCCGTTTCCCTCAATCCAGAACCAGCTTCGCCGCCAATCCGCCAAACAGCAGGGCCGCGAGCTTGTTCATCACGCCCATGCGCGGGCCGAGCGCCTGCCCCATCCATCCGGCAAGCGCGCCATAACCGGCAGTAATGATCGTTCCCGTCAGGCAGAACAAGAGGCCAAGCATCACGATCTGCTGCCAGATCGGGCCAAGCTCGGGCAGGGTGAATTGCGGCAGAAAGGCCAGCACGAACAGCGCAACCTTGGGGTTCAGCGCATTGGTCAGAAAGCCGCGCCCCAGCGCCCGCAGCGGCGCGGCCACGCCGCGTCCCGCCGCAACCGGATCACCCGCGCGCCAGCTTTTCCACGCCAGATACAGCAGATAGGCGGCCCCGGCCCATTTCAGCGCGGTCAACGCCTCGGGGTGGCTGGCCAGCAGGGCGCTGACGCCCGCGGCGGCCAGACCGACATGCAGCAGCCCGCCCAACCCGACACCGACACCCGCCACCGCCCCGGCCCGTGGCCCGCCTGCCAGCCCCGAGGCGGTGGCAAAGATCACATCCGCCCCCGGCGTCAGGTTCAGCGCGATACCCGCCAGCAGAAACGCCGCCAGCTGTGCAGGCGGAAAGGCGAACAGCAGATCCAGCATCATCTTCCTTTCCGCCGCTCAGCCCGCGACGTGAACCTCGGTGCCCCAATCGGCGCAGCGTTTCATCAGCGGTTCCGGCAGCGGCTGATCGGTGAAGATCGCATCGACATCGGCAAGGCTTGCCAGCCGCGCCGGGGCCGAGCGCGCCAGTTTCGACGCATCCGTCACCAGATACACCTTGCGCGACTGGCGGATGATCGCCTTGGACACCCGCACCTCGTTCAGATCGAAGTCCAGCAGATCGCCATCCTTGTCCAGTGCCGAAATGCCGATGATGCCATAATCCACCTTGAACTGTTCCATGAACTGGCTGGTCAGATCGCCCACCAGCCCGCCATCGGTGCGCCGCAACGCCCCCCCGGCCACCATGATCTCGCAGGAGGCATTGGCCACAAGGATATTGGCCACATTCATGTTGTTTGTGACAACGGTGATTTCGCGGTGATGCAGCAATTCCCGCGCCACCGCCTCGGTCGTGGTGCCCAGATTGAGGATCATCGAGCAATTGTCGGGGATCGCCTGCGCACAGGCCCGCCCGATGGCCGCCTTGGCCGCATCATGCATGCCGCGCCGCTCTTCATAGCCGATATTGCTGACGCCGGTGCGGATCACGGCACCGCCATGCACACGGTCCAGATGGCCCGCATCGGACAGTTCGGTCAGGTCGCGTCGGATGGTCTGCAGCGTCACGCCAAAGCGTTCGGCCAGCACCTCTACCACCACGCGGCCTTCGCTGCGGGCAATTGCCAGAATCTCGGTCTGCCGGAAACTCAGCGCCACGGAACGCCTCCCCTTTTTCCGAGTGGTGCCACAGCTTTACAGAAATGTCATGCGCGGCGTTCAGTCATGGCGCCCTGCCGCCGGTGGCAGATCATAATAGTCGCCCTTCTCGTCCAGCCCGAGATGTGCTGCCAGATGGCCGCCCGTCGCCCCGTTGATCGCCCCCGCCGCAACGGCAAAGCCGCCCTCGGCGCGTTGATACAGGCTGGATCCGCAGCGTGCGCAGAAGCCGTGCTGCCCGCCTGATGGCAGGTCATATTCGGCGAGGGATTCGCGCCGCTGCCACGCCAGATCCACCTCTGGTACCGCAAAACTGGCGGCATAATGGCCCGAAAGCTTGCGACAGGCGCTGCAATGACAGGCGGTGATCGCCCCGGCGGGGCCGGGCAGGCTGAAACAACAATCTCCACACAGACAGTTTGCCGTCAGCGGTGTGGTTGCCGCCGCAGCGGGGGCGGTGCTTTCGGGATCATAATCGCTGCCATCCCCGGTATAGATATGCTCGTCCATGGCAATGCCGGCTGGCCCGTCCAGCGCCCCCGGCGACAGCGACATCCGCCCTTCGCCTTCGGGCAGCCAGAACAGGGTCGCGCCACAGCGCCCGCAATGACCGCGCTGCGCCGCAGGGGACGAGCGATACCACACCAGCCCGGCCTGTTCAGTCAGCCGAAACCGCTCCAAGGGCACCGAGGTGGCCGCCCAGACATGCCCCGAAGCCTTGCGGCATTGTGTGCAATGGCAGGCCACCACATCTCGCAGCGGGGCATCTGCCTCGAATCTGACCGCGCCGCACAGGCAGCCGCCGCGATGGGTTTCAGACTGCATCGCGGAAAACCGCCGCAAGGATCGCGGTCAACTGCTGCACATCCTCATCGGTAAAGGCGGCTTCGGTATTGCTGTCCAGATCCAGCACGCCCAGCAACCGGCCCGCCCCGTTCCAGACCGGCAGCACCAGTTCCGACCGGGTGGAGGAGGCGCAGGCGATATGGCCGGGGAACAGGTCGACATCCGGCACGAGCTGCGGCTGGCCCAGCCGCGCCGCAGCGCCGCATACCCCGCGCGAAAACGGGATGACCAGACAGCCATGCCCGCCCTGATAGGGGCCGATCTTCAACAGATCGGGCGCAGTGACCCGGTAGAACCCGGTCCAGTCCGACAGCGGATGGGCGTGATGCAATTCGCAGACCACGGTTGCCATCAGGGCAACCGTATCGGTTTCGCCATGGCACAGCGCGTCAAGTTGCCGGGCGAGGTGGGGATAATCAAGCGTCATGTCGGATCCTGCGGTTGGCGCGGTGCGGAAAAACCGGCGCTGCTTACGGAATGCTAACGATCCCGCCATAGCCTGCAAGTCATAGTCAGGAAAGGACGGGAAATGGAGCTTTTGGCGAAGGAAACATCGGGGCTGCTGCTGGTGCAGGTGCTGGAGGACCGGATTGATGCCGCCGGGGCGATTCAGTTCAAGGACCGGATGCGCGCGCTTGCGGCCCATGGCCCGCGCCGGGTGATGCTGGACATGTCGCGCGTGCTGTTTCTGGACAGTTCGGGGCTGGGCGCGGTGGTCGCGGTGATGAAGCTGCTCGGCCCCGATTGCAGGCTGGAATTGTCGGGGCTGAGCCCGTCGGTGGAAAAGGTGTTCCGGCTGACCCGGATGGATTCGGTTTTCACCATCCACCCGGCCCTGCCCGAAGAGCTGCGGGATGCGGGCTGAAACCGCCCAGCGCGCCGCGCCCCTGATGTCCGGGCAGGTGATACGGCACAGCCTGATGGCCACGCCGCTGGCGGTGCGCGAGGCCTTGGGGCAGCTGTTCCACCACCCTGCGCTTCAGTCCTTCGGCCCCACCACCCGCGACACCGCCGAAATCGTGCTGGCCGAGGTGCTGAACAATATCGTCGAACATGCCTATGGCGGGCACGGCGGCCATATCACCGTGCAGGTCGAAGTTCTGGCGGACCGCCTGCTGTGCCAGATCCATGATGGGGGCCGCCCGATGCCCGGCCTGGAACTGCCGCAAGGCCAGTTGCGCCGCCTGCGCGATGACGATCTGCCCGAGGGCGGCTTTGGCTGGCACCTGATTCGTAGTCTCGCGCGGGATCTGGCCTATGTCCGTCGGCAGGATCTGAACACGTTCAGCTTTCGCGTGGATGCGTCACAGTGACCGGCAATCGGGCGTATTGTTGTGCGAATGGGCAATCTGGCGCAGATTTGCCGTATTTTCCCCGTAAAGTTGCCGCGTGAATCCGTCACAGATGGCGGTGTAGCTGCATAAGGCTTCCCTCGGCGCCGCGAACAATTGCCCCCACCCAGATCGCGGTGCCGAGGCTCTTCCCCTTGGCCGGTCCCATGCCTAGTCTCTCCTTAACAGGGAGAGACATATGCGTGATTTTCAGCGTCCGGGCCGCTCGGCGGTTTATGCCACCAACGGCGTCTGCGCCACGTCCCACCCGCTTGCGGCCAAGGTCGCGCTGGATGTGCTGCAAGCCGGGGGCAATGCCGCCGATGCCGCGATTGCCGGGGCGGTGTTGCTGGGGATCTGCGAACCACAGATGACCGGCATCGGGGGTGACTGCTTCATACTGATGAAACCCGCAGGCGAAGACCGCGTTATCGGGCTGAACGGGTCGGGCTGTGCGCCTGCGGCCCTGTCTGCGGCGGTGCTGCGGGCAGAGGGGCTGACCACCATGCCCATTCACGGCATTGCGCCGGTCACCTTGCCCGGCGCAATGGATGCGTTCTGCCGCCTGAATGCCGATTGGGGCAAGCTGCCGCTGGCGGATCTTCTGGCCCCCGCCGTCCATTATGCCGAAGAGGGCGTGCCAGTGGCACCCCGCGTCGCCCGCGACTGGGCCGAAGATGCCGCCATCCTGCAAGGCGATGCCCGCCGCTTTTACCTTCTGAACGGTGCCGCGCCACAGATCGGCCAGATCTTCCGCGCGCCCGGTCAGGCCGAGGTATTGCGCCGCGTCGCCCGCGAAGGCCGCGCCGGATTTTACGAGGGCGAGGTGGCAGATGACATGATCACCTCGCTCCGCGCGCTGGGCGGCTGTCATACGCATGAGGATCTGGCCGCCGTTGCAAGCTTTTACACAGATCCGGTGCAGACCACCTACAAAGAGGTGGATCTGCTGGAACATCCGCCGAACGGCCAGGGCGCGACTGCGCTGTTGCTGCTCAACATCCTGTCGCAATTCGATCTGGCCGCGATGGACCCGTTCGGCGCCCAGCGCGCGCATATCGAGGCCGAGGCCAGCAAGCTTGCCTATGATGCGCGCAACCGCTTTCTGGCCGACCCCGATCACACCACGCGCCTCGCGCATATGCTTGCCCCCGAAACCGCCAGCCGCCTGGCCGCGCTGATTGATCCGCGCCGCGCCATGGCCGATCCCGCACCGCTGAGCGAGGCGGTGCACAAGGATACCGTCTATATCACCGTCGTTGACCGCGACCGCATGGCGGTGTCGCTGATCTATTCGATCTTCTGGGGCTTCGGGGCCGGCCTCGCCACGCAGAAATTCGGCATCAACTTCCAGAATCGCGGCGCGGGGTTCAGCCTGACCCCCGGCCATGCGAACGAGGCGGCGGGCGGCAAACGCCCGATGCACACCATCATTCCGGGCATGTTGGCCGCGCAGGGCCGCGTCACCATGCCGTTCGGCGTGATGGGTGGCGCATATCAGCCCTGTGGCCACGCCCGCTTTGTCAGCAACCTGTGCGATTTCGGCATGGATCTGCAAAGCGCCATCGACGGGCCGCGCTGCTTTACCACGGCCGAGGGCTTCAAGCTGGAAACGGGCTACAGCCCCGAGACCGCCACCGCCCTGACCGAAATGGGGCACAAGGTCGTCGCGGCGGATGAACCGATTGGCGGGGCACAAGCCATTCGCATTCTGGACAGCGGCATTCTGGAAGGCGCGTCGGACCCGCGCAAGGATGGCTGCGCGCTTGGCTACTGAACCCTGTCCGCTTCAGTTCAGCTGGAACTGGAGCGGATAGCGCCCATCCTCGAAATCCCCGAACAGATCGTGCAGATCCGGGTGATCGACAGGCTCGCCCGTGTCATCCGGGACCAGATTCTGCTCTGATACATAGGCGACATAGTAACTTTGGTCGTTTTCGGCCAGCAGATGATAGAACGGCTGGTCTTTCGACGGGCGGCTTTCTTCGGGGATGGCCGCATACCATTCTTCGGTGTTGGAGAACATCGCGTCGACATCAAACACGACACCCCGAAACGGGTGCTTGCGATGTCGCAGCACCTGCCCCAGATGATATTTGGCCTGCGTCTTCAACATCGGATCAGTCCCCCACCAACTTTAATAATCCTTTGGCTCGGGAACGTCCACACGGGCGGTGGCGAATCAGGGAAACAGTCTGTGGCCCCCGTCCCGACAGTGTGCTCGCGCAATTCTGATGCAAAAGGCCCTTGCGCCCCATTTCCCCGCCCCCGGATTTACCCTATCCTCTCAAAAAACAAAGAACGCGAGGGGCAGATGAGCAGACTTCTCCGTGCGTCGATCCTTCTGTTGCTATTGGCCTCCTGTGGAGGTGGCGGCAGATTTTCGGCGCCCCGTAACCTGGACGACGCCTGCGCGATTCTGCGTGAGCGGCCTGAATACTATCGTGCCATGAAGGCGACGGAGCGCCGCTGGGGCATCCCGATCCACGTCCAGATGGCGACGATCCATCAGGAAAGCAAATTCATCGGCAATGCGCAGACCCCGCATCGGTTTGCCCTGGGCATCATTCCGATGGGGCGCCAAAGCACGGCCTATGGATATAGCCAAGCTCTCGATGGCACCTGGGAGGAATACCAGCAAGAAACCCGCCGCCGCAGCGCCCGCCGTGACCGGATCGAGGACGCGACCGATTTCATGGGTTGGTACATGGATGGCACCGAAAAACGGCTGGGCGTACCCAAATGGAATGCGCGCGACCAGTATCTTGCCTATCACGAAGGCCGGACCGGCTTTGCCAATGGCAGCTACAATGCAAAAAGCTGGCTGGTGGATGTGGCGGCCCGCGTGCAGACCCGCTCGCAGACTTATGCCGCACAGCTTTCGGGCTGCGGTCGGAACTGAACCCGGAAGCAAGAGGAGGCGCAGACAGCGCGCGCCCCTGCACTTTACTTGCGGCGTTCCATTTCCAGAGCGATGTTGAACAGCGTGGTGTTGTAGTTCTTGCCCTTGGTCATCTCGCCAAGGATCACCGTCGTCTGGCCACCGGCATCATCGGTGATCACCCATTGCCGCAACTCGACCGGATTGGCGGTGAACACCATCTCGATCGAGCCATATTCCGGGTGCTTCGGGTCTTGTGCGACCACGCGGGTGGTATTGCCATCCTCGCGGTGGCCGATCACCATCTTGGCGCGCCCCAGATCGACATTTTCCGCCAGGATCAGGTTCAGCGGCGTCTTGTCGAGCGGGTATTGCTCGGGCGGCTGGTTCGACTTGTTATCGAAAATCGCCACATTGCCAGCGCTGGCCATGACAAGGCTGCGGTCCGGTTTGGCATATTCAAACCGCACCCGGCCCGGGCGTTTGATGAACAGCTTGCCGGTGCCGATGCTGCCATCGGCATTCACCTGGGTGAACTCTGCCTCGGCCGTCGTCAGTTTGTTGAGATAGCCGGAAATCGCATTGAGAGAGATCTTCTCGGCCTGCGCGGGCAGGGCAAGCGCAAGAAGGGCGAGCGGGGCCAGAAGGGCGCGGAACGGTTTCATGCCCCGAATATAACGATCCCCGCGCCCGCTTGCATCCCCCCCGCCCTCACGATGCGGCGAGATCAGCCTGATTTTTCGGTCTGCGCCGCCGTCAGCTCGGCAATCATCGCATCGCGCATCACAAATTTCTGCGCCTTTCCCGTGACCGTCATCGGCAGGTCGGCTTTGAACCGCACATGGCGGGGCACCTTGTAATGCGCCATCTGGCCGCGACAGAATTCGCGGATCTCGGCCTCGGTGGCGCTTTGGCCAGGTTTCAGCACGATCCAGGCGCAGACCTCTTCGCCGAACTTGGCATCCGGCACGCCAAACACCTGCGCGGTCTGCACGGCAGGGTGACGGAACAGATACTCCTCCACCTCACGCGGATAGATGTTTTCACCGCCACGGATCAGCATGTCTTTCAGCCGCCCCACGATGCTGCAATAGCCAGCCGCATCCAGCACCGCCAGATCGCCGGTGTGCATCCAGCCTTCCTCGTCAATCGCCTCGGCGGTCTTGCCCGGTTCGCCCCAATAGCCACGCATGACCGAATAACCGCGGGTGCAAAGCTCGCCGATCTCGCCCACGGCGACGGTGGTACCCTGCTCGTTCACCAGCTTCACCTCCAGATGCGGATGGATGCGGCCCACCGTCGACACGCGTTTGTCGACCGGATCATCGGTCAGCGACTGGAACGACACGGGCGAGGTTTCGGTCATGCCATAGGCGATGGTCACCTCGGTCATGTGCATTTCGGTCTGCACGCGTTTCATCACCTCGATGGGACAGGGCGCGCCGGCCATGATGCCGGTGCGCAGGCTGCCCAGATCGTGATGCACAAAACTTTCCGCCGCGAGCATGGTCGAGAACATCGTGGGCACACCATACAGCGCGGTGCAGCGTTCATCCGCCACCGTGGCCAGCGTGGCATCGGCGTCAAAGCCCTCGCCCGGAAACACCATGGCCGCACCACACGTCACACAGCCCAGCACGCCCATCACCATGCCGAAACAGTGATACAGCGGCACCGGAATGCACAGCCGGTCGGCGGCGGTGAAATTCATCCGCCCGGTCACGAATTGCGCATTGTTGAGGATGTTGCGATGGCTGAGCGTGGCCCCTTTCGGCAGGCCGGTGGTGCCCGAGGTGAACTGGATGTTGATCGCATCATCGGGCGACAGCGCCGCCGTGGCCCGCGCCAGCCGCGCCGGATCGGCGGGGGTTGCGGCGATGTGATCGAAATTCAGCATCCCGGCGCTGTCCCCTGCCCCCATGCGGATCACCAGCCGCAGATCGGGCAGCCGCGCCGACACCAGCGCACCGGGCGCGCAAGTGCCAAGCTCGGGCGCAAGGTCGGCCAGCATCGCCAGATAATCCGACGATTTGAACCTGTCCGCTGCAATCAGCGCCCGCACCCCGACATGGCGCAAGGCATAGTCCAGCTCGCCCAGCCGGTAAGCCGGATTCACATTGACCAGAATCGCCCCGATGCGCGCGGTGGCGAATTGCGTCAGCACCCATTCCGGGCGGTTCGGGGCCCAGATGCCCACCCTGTCGCCACGTGCAAGGCCAAGGTCCAACAGGCCCGTGGCCAGCCGGTCCACCGCCTCGGCCAATTGCTGCCATGTCAGTCGCAGGTCGCGGTCGGTAAAGATCAGCCCCTCACCCTGCGGGTTTTCGGCGGCACAGCGCGCCAGCGCTGCGGGAATGGTGTCATGCAGCAGCGGCGGCTGGCTTGCGCCCTGCACCCGTGCCTCGCCGCCCGGTCGCGGCGCTTCGGTATAGATCATTCTGGTTCCTCCCCCGAGCGGGCGGGCCGCTCCTCAACGGCCCGCCCCCCTTGTGCCTGCCTCAGCGGGCTTCGTTCACGATATGCAACTGGGTGAATTCGGCCAGCCCTTCTTCTGCGAACTCCACCCCGATGCCCGATTGTTTGGCCCCGCCGAACGGCATGTTCGGGCCAAAATCCAGATGTTTGTTGATCCAGACCGTGCCACTTTCCATCCGCAGTGCCACAGCCCGCGCCGCCTCGCGGTCCTGCCCCCAGACAGACCCACCCAGCCCCCAAGGCGAGGCATTCGCCCGTGCCAGCGCGGTTTCGGTATCGCTGTAGCGCACCACCGGCAGGATCGGGCCGAACTGTTCTTCCTGCACGATGCGCGCATCGTCATCGACATCCGCCACGATGGTCGGGCGGATGAAGAAGCCGGGCCGATCCTCGACCGCGCCACCTGCGATGATGCGGCCGCTGGCCTTGGCATCGGCCAGAAACTCCTTCAGCTTTTCAAACTGCGTGCGGTTCTGCACCGGGCCGATGGTCGTGCCCTGTTTCAGCCCGTCATCCACCACCGCCGCATCGGCCAGACGGGCCAGACGCGAACAGATGTCGTCATAGATCGAATCGTGGACATAGACCCGCTTGATCGCCAGGCACACCTGCCCGGCATTCAGGAAGGCGCCGCCAAAGATGCCCGGCGCGGCGGTTTCGGGGTCTGCCCCCGGCAGCACGATGGCCGCATCATTGCCGCCCAGTTCCAGCGTCAGCCGCTTGATGGTACCCGCCGCACTGGCCATGACCTTCTGCCCGGTGGCGCTGGATCCGGTGAACGAGATTTTCGCCACATCCGGGTGCGCCGTCAGCATTGCGCCCAGATCATTCAGGTCGGTGACGATGTTCACCACGCCCGCCGGAAACACCTCGGCCATGATCTCGCCCAGCTTCAGCGTGGCCAGCGGCGTCGTCGGTGCCGGTTTGATCACCAGCGTATTGCCCGCCAGCAAGGCCAGCGGCGCCTTGAAGGCCACGATCAGGATCGGGAAGTTCCACGGGATGATCGCGCCCACCACGCCCAGAGGGCGGCGATGCTGCTCCACCAGCCGGGTCTCATTGTCCTCGATCACCTTCACCGGCAGATCATAACCCGCCAGATGCCGGATGAAGGCGCAGGTATACAGGATCTCGGCCGAGGCTTCGGTCAGCGGTTTGCCCTGTTCCTGTGTCAGCAGCCGCGCGAAACTGTCGGCCTCTGCCTCCAGCCGGTCTGCCAGTGCAAGGATCATCGCCCGGCGTTCGGTCAGCGGGCGGGCCGCCCAGCCCGGAAAGGCCGCCTTTGCCGCCGCCACCGCCGCATTCATCTGTGCCGCCGACCCGCGCGGGCAGTGCGCCAGAACCTCTTCGGTCGCGGGGTTGATGACCTCCATCACCGCATCCCCGTCGACCAGCGCCCCATTGATGAGCAGTTTATAGTCAGCCATTCGCTTTTCCTCCATTTTGCGAAAAGATGTAATTTTCATGACGCCTGCGACTTGACGCAGCGGTCTGGCAGGCCGCATCCTCTGGCGATGCAGCACGGGGCCACCTGCCATGAATGCCTCCTGGATCATTGCCCAGCCCTTTTCCGCGATGCGCGCACAGCATCGCATTGCGGCGCATGGCCCCGACGCGGGCCCGGATCCGCTTGCCGGGGATCGCCACATGCCGCTGCGCGATTTCGTGGCCGAGCTTGAGGCCGCGCGCTCTGCCGCCGATGATCCCCTGATCGCCTGGCAAATGGGCGAGACATTCGATCTGGCCGATCTGGGCCAGTTGGGCTGCACCGTGGCACAGGCCCCGACACTGGGGGCGGCGCTGCGCTGCTTTCAGCAGGGCTTCTTCGCGCTGCAATCCGGGGCCGAGGTGCGGCTGGATGTGGATGGCTCCGAGGCGCATTTCCACTATCGCATCCTCGACAGCCGGATCTGGCCGCGCCGTGCCGATGCTGAACTGACCCTTGGGGTTCTGGCGGGCATCGTGCGCCGCTATGTGCCGGGCGAACCGATGATGAATGGCGTGTCGTTTGAACACGCGCCCTGCGCTGCCCGACGCCAGATTGCCGACAAGGTCAGCTGTCAGCTGCGCTATGACGCGGGCGACAACACCATCAGCCTGCCGCTGCGCCTGCTGGATCGCCGCAGAAGTGATGCCGCCGCCACGGATACCGCCTTTCGCGACAGCCTTCAGGCGCTGGACCGGCATGTGCAGGAGCTGCGCCGGGCCGAGCCGCTGCCAGACCGCGTGCGCCTCGCCATCTTTGAACGCATCGGCCGCGCCCCGCTGGATCAGGACAGCATCGCCCGGGTTCTGGGCCTGTCGGAGCGCAGCCTGCGCCGCCATCTGGAAAGCAACGGCACCAGCTTTCAGGAGTTGACCGAAGAATGCCGCCGCATCTTTGGCCATGCGCTGCTGGTGCGCAGCGCCGTCCCACTGAGCGAGATTGCGTTTCGGTTGGGTTATTCCGATCAAACCGCATTCTCCCGCGCGTTTTCGCGCTGGTATGGGGCGTCGCCGCGCGCGTTGCGGCAGGCGGGCGATGCGGGGGAAAGCGTGATCCGCTGATCAAACGGCCCCTCGCGTGCCGGGCCTGCATGGGCGATCAGGATCCGGGTGCGATCCGCATAGGCCGCGTCGATCCGGGCCAGAATCCGCCGGGCCGACGCTGCGTCGATCTCTGACAGGCTCTCATCCAGAACCAGCACACGGAAGGGCAGCAGCAGGGCGCGGGCGATGGCGATCTTCTGCCGCTCGCCCCCCGACAGGCCCGCACCGCCCTCGGACAGAGGCAGATCAAGCCCACGGCCCTGCGCCTGCACCCAATCGGCCAGATCAGCGCAGTCCAACACCTGCCACAGCTGCGCATCGGTGGCACCGGGGTCGGCCAGACGCAGGTTTTCGGCCAGAGTGCCGCGGATCAGCGCCCCGCGTTGCGGCACCAGCGCCACCCGGCGGCGCAGCGCCACGGCATCAAGCCTCACCACATCCGCGCCATCCAGAAACACCCGCGCGCCCGGCCCCGGCGGGGCCAGACGCGCCGCCAGCATCATCAGCGTCGATTTTCCGACCCCGGACGGGCCGTCCATCAGCACCCGGCTGCCGGGGGCGATGGCAAAGTCTTGCGCGGCGTGCGCGGCGTGGCGCGCGCGGGCCTGATCAAAGCGCAGCGCACCGGGGCCGGGCGCGGGCATCCGCCCCGCAGGTTCCGCCAGCGCCGGATGGGCCAGCGCGCCCAACCGCGCCGCGGCCACCTTTGCCTGTGCCTGCGCATGATACAGGCCCAGCAGATTGCGCAACGGCCCGGTCATCAGCCCGATATAGGCCAGAAAGGCAATCAGCGACCCCAGTGGCCAAGCCCCCGCAATCACCATCATGCCGCCCGCCAACAGCACCGCCGACCGCACCAGCGCATTGAGGATCTGCGGCACCGCGCCGGTGATCTCTTGCCAGCGCCGTTGCCGCCACAGCGCCGCGATCTGCCCGGCCTGATGCGGCGCAAAGCCCGCGCTGCGCTGCGCCTCGGCCCCCAGTGTGCGCAGCAAGGGCAGCACGGCAAGGCTTTCGGTCAGGAAACTCGACACATCGCCCCGGTGCTGGCGGCTGTCTTCGGCGCGCGCCTGCGTGCGTGGACGCGCCCAGCTGAGAAACGCCAGCTCGATCGGGGCCGCGATCAGCGGGATCAGCGCCAGCCGCCAGTCCAGCAGCAGCAGCATGGCCGCGCCGCCGATCAGGCGGAACAGTGCCCCCACCGCCACCAGCACGGAATCAAACGCAAAGCGCTGGATTTCGGCGCTGTCGCCATCCAGCCTTGCCATCGCCTCGCCCAACGGCAAGGCCGGGCGGGTCGCCTGCTGCGCCAGCACCGCATCCAGCATCCGGGCGCGCAGATCGGCCAGCATCCGCGCCGAATAGCGCAGATGCAGCAGGCTGTTGCCGATGCCCGCGAGCAGGGCCACCAGCCCCAGCCCGAACAGCGCCGCCGCCCAGAGGCACAGCGCCCGCACATCGCCTGCAATAAGCCCCTGATCGATCAGCAGCTTGGTCAGATAGGGCGGGGCCAGCCCCAGCAGCGCCGCCGCCAGCGAACTGGCCAGCACCAGCGCCACGCCACCCATGGCCCGCGCCAGAACCGGCCCCAGCCACAGCGCGGCCTCTGCCCCGAACATCCGGCGGCTGGCCCAATGGCCCAGACCCGTCATTCCTGCGCCACGCGGCGTTCCACGCCGTGAAAGCTGGCCCGGGCGCGCAGCCATGCGGACGCAGGGCCGATATGCCCCGAGGCCAGCATCACCGCCAGCAGCCCGGCCACCCGCGCCGTGGCCATGCTGGCCCCGCCCTGGCCGCTATGCCCCCGCTCGGGCGAGCCGCACCAGGCGCCGAACACGCCGCCGGGCAGGACCGACACCTGATCCCAGTCACAGCGGGCATCGCCGGTGGCGGCAATCACCCCCGGATAGGCTGCGGGAAAACACGGCTCGCCGCGCGCCGGACTGGCCGCGACCAGCAGCACCCCCTGCTCCAGCGCCGCGATACAGGCGCGCCGCAGCGGCGCACGGTCCACCGCGAGACCAAGGCTGAGGCAGATGATATCGGCCTGCCCGCCACTGCGGCGCGGATCACCCAGCCAACTGACTGCGGCGGCAACCTGCGCCGAACTGGTGACGGGCCGGTCCAGAAACACCTGTGCATGCACCAGTTGCACCGAAGGCCAGGCGCGGCGCAGCACCTGTGCCACCGCCGTGCCATGGCCCAGCCGGTCCGGCACCGGCGCGACAGAGGTGCCATCGGGCAGAAAGGCGCGGCCGCCCGGCAGATCTTCGGCCGGGCCGCCGCTGTCAATGACGCCGATGCGGGGCGCCATAATCATCGCTCAGTCCTCGCGCGTGAAAAGCCGGACCGAGGCCAGCGACATCGACGCCCCACCCGGCATCTTCACCTCGCCCTTGCGTTCCAGCGTTTCGGCATCATAGGCGGCCAGATCGCCCAGCGCGCCACCCAGCCAGACGGTGCGCCCGTCGGTTGACACGTTCACCGAATAATAGCTGTGCGGCAGCGGCACCCGCTTGATCGGCGCGGGCGTGGCCAGATCAAAACTCGACAGGAAGTTATAGGCCCCATAGAGGCGCGTCTTGTCGGGGCTGACGGCGGTGGAGAAATAGAAGATGTCGGTGGCCTCGGCATCGCGCATCGACAGATCGCCGGTCGACAGATCAAGGGTCAGCAACCCGGTCTGATAGGCGGTCGGGTCGGTCGGATCCTTGTCCTTGCGCACCGCATAGAATGGCGTCGCCATCACGCCCGAGCTTTCAAACTGGCTCCACACATCCAGAACATCGGGCTGGGTATGGGTGTCCTGTTGCCAGCCATGGATCGGCTTTTCCTCGATCACTGCCCCGGTGGTAGCATCGAACACAAACATGTTGCGGCCCATGCCATAGATCTTGCTGCCATCGGTGGCATAGGCCAGCAGCGTGATCTGGCGCGGCGCCGGGGCAGTGGATTTCAACGCGCCGGTTTCGGTATCGTAGAAAGCGATGCGGGTCGGCTGCACCTTGAACTCGGTCGCGTGCAGTTCGACCGGGCTTTGATAGACCACCAGCGTCTTGCCATCCGGCGCAAGATCCATGCCGAACATGCCTTTGACGCGGGTTGTGCCATCGCTCATGTCGATGCGCTTCAGCGTCTTGCCGCTGTGCAGATCGACCTCGGCAATGCTTTCCTGCCCGTTCATCAGCACGAAGGCGCGGCTGCCATCCTTGCTCACCACCGGCAATTGCGGCATCGGGCCTGCATCTTCCAGCGTGATCACGGTTTCGATCGCCATCGCCTCGGCATCGACCACCACCAGTTTGTCGGGGCGGATCGGGGCGAGAATGTAATCGCGGGCGAGGGCAGGGCCGGCCAGCAGGCCCGCCGCCAGCAGGGCGGCAACAGAAGTGCGGTTCAGCATCGGATCACCCTTTCAGTTTCGGAAAGACCGATTGCAGCTGCCGCCAGTCTTCTTCGACAGCAGGGGCCTTGTCGGACCAGTTGGGATAGGTGTTGAGCGTGTCGGCCACCTGTGCGGGCCACCAGCAGGGGTCGGCGCAGCCATAGAGATCGGCCTCCATCGGCTGACACAGGTTGGCCACGCCGCCAAAGGCGTCGATTTCCCAGCCGGGATCGAACGAGGTGGTGCAGCCCACCATCGAATTCATCGCCACAACCTCGGCCTCGCGCCCCTCGGCGGCGGCTTCGGTAAAGGCCTTTGCCTTGGCATTTGCGGGGGTCAGATGTTTCATTGCATGGCTCTCCTTGGCTCAAGATGGCTGCGGAAAAAGGATGGATTGGCCTGCATGATGCGGGTGTAGGCCTCGATGCCGAAATCCACCCAGTCGCGCATCAGATCGCAGTAGTGATAGACGGGGGCGAAGGGGTCGCCCTGGCGTGCATAACTTTCGTGATAGCAGCCCCCGGCACAGATCGAGCGGATCCGGCAGGTCTTGCAGCCAAAGGCGCTGCGGTCCTGTGCCGTCTCGATGAAGCTGGCAAGGCGCGGCACGTCGATGCCGGTTTCCACATTGCCATAGGTCGGCTGGTTCGATCCGACAAAGCGGTGGCACAGATGCAGATCGCCGGATTTGTCGACCGCCAGCATCCCCAGCCCCGCGCCGCAGGGCACGGCTTTCTTGGTGCCCTGCGCGATATCGGTCAGCAGCTGGTGCATGTTGGAAAAGCCGATGTTTTCTCCGCGCATCGCCGCTTCGGTATAACGGCGGCCCAGGGTCTTCATGTCCTCGAACACCTGTTTCAGCCCGGCCTCATCCAGATTGAATACCGAAACCGGGCCAGAGGTGGCTGGGCCAAAGCCCACTTCGGCAAAGCCCAGATCGTTTTTCAGGTGGTCATGGATGCCGATGACATCGGTCACGCCCCGCGTCAGCGTGACCCGCACGCCAACCGGCCGGGCACGATAGCGGGCCAGCAGCATCCGCACCTTGCTGGCGACCACATCATAGGTGCCGCGCCCACCCACCGTCAGCCGGTTCACATCATGCAGGGCTTTCGGACCGTCCATGCTGACCGTCAGCGCAAAGCGATGCGCATCGAACCAGTCGACCATCTCTTCGGTCAGCAGGGTGGCATTGGTGGTCAGGGAAAAATCCACCACCTTGCCCAGTTCCGCCGCCCGCGGCACCGCATACTCCACCACGGCGCGGATCAGCGGCATGTTCGACAGCGGCTCGCCGCCAAAGAACACCACATTCACCCGGTCGCGCGAAACGGCCTGTTTCAGCAGCAGCTCGAACGAGGCTTTCGCCGTGGCGAACTGCATCTTTTCGCCTTTGGAAGGCGTGGTCAGATCTTCCTTGTAACAATAGGTGCAGGCCAGATTGCAGCCGGTATTGACGTTGAGCACGATGGTGGAAAGCGGGATCTCTTCCACCTTCACGATCTCGCGCGGGATCTGCGGCAGATCGGCGTCGCGCAGAATATCAAGGCTCAGAAAGCTCTGCACACAATCGGCCAGCGCCTGCGGCGCATAGCGCCCGGCAAAGCTGTGGCGCATGGTGGCCGGATCGACCGCACCGCTGCGGCGGAACAGGTCCAGCACCGACTGGCTGATTTCGTCCATCTCGAACAGGCTTGTGGTGGGCACATGCAGCAGCATGGCACGCCCGTCCACATCCACCTGATGCGCATTGTGTCTGACCAGAACTAGGGCTGTCATCGCATCCTCCTCAGCGGATCGGGGTGTCAACAAAGCGTTGGACGGTGGCGTAAAGATGCGCCTTGCCTTCCAGCACCTGCGCGCCATCGGTGACGGTCGCCACGACCCACAGATTGCCCGCATTGTTGGTGTTCATCGGGCGGTCGGGGTTCGGGCCGGCATCGCCGGGTTCAAACAGCCCGTTCGCGTCAATCTGGCCCGCGAATTTGGCATCCTGCATTTCCACTGCCGCCGCGTCGTAATCTTCGGTCCGCCAGGTGGCGGGCACCACGCCGATGCGCAGGTCATCCGCGGTCTCCGGCTGGCCGTCGGGACCATGGGCAAAGCCCACCGCCTCGAACTGTGCGGGCACTTTCGGGATCGGGCCGCCATTGTCGCCAATCCGCGAGAAGGTCAGCTCCGGCACCACCGCCACCCGGTCGATCTTGTCATAGACCACCAGTGCGCCGGGCAGGCTCAGGCTGCCAATGCCCAGATCCTGCGCACCGATCACCGCATCCGCCGCCGCCGTCAGCCGCAGCACCACACGGGTTTCGTCTTGCGACACGACCTCGCCGCTGACCCCGGCAGGCAGCACCGGCTCCCCGGCAAGACCGAGCCCGGTGATCGTGACCTCCGCCGTGGCCCCAGCCTTCAGATGGGCAGGGCTGACCGACAGGATCTGCGCTGCCGCATCAGATTTGACCGCCCGCAAACGCCCGCCGATCTTGTCGCGATCCACCTCGAACCAGCGGCCCGACAGGCTGCCATCACCGCCCAGCGCAAACACCTGCCGGATGTCGGTCGCACCATCGCTCAGAGTGGCGCGCCATTCGCCTGCGCCCAGCAACAGCCCGGTTCCGGTGAAGGTGGTGGTGCTGGCATCGGCAAAGGTCAGCGCCATGGTCACGGTGTAATCCTGGCCCGCGGCGGCCAGCGTCAGCGTGCCGTGATAATCGCCCCGGCCCGGTTGCCGCCCCGCCACCTGCCATGTGCCCGACAGATCGGCGCCCGCCGCCGCCGGAGCCGTGCCCATCACATAGGCTTCGGTCAGGGTTTTCAGCACCTCGGTCTGCGCGATGCCCCACCAGTCGCGGTCGCGTGCGAGGGCCTGATATTCCAGGCTGGGATATTGCCCCAGATGGAAATGCAGCAGCTTTTCCCAATCTTCGGCGGTGCGTCGTTGCAGGGCCACCCGCGAATAGGAATGGCAGCGCCCGCAGGTCTGCGTCATCAGATCATTGGGGCCGGTGTCCGTGGCCACCGGCTCACGCTCCAGAATATAACGATAACCTTCGGTTTCTGCGACCGACAGCCCGCGCGTGTCCGACAGATAACGCACCACCGCCACCCGCTCTTCCTCGGTCAGGGCGACCTGATGGTTGCGCATCATGCGCACCACCGTCATGTCCCATGCCTCGGGGGTGCGGCGACCCTCGTCGATGCGCGGCAGGGTGCCATCGGCGCGCGGCACATGGCAGCTTGTGCAGACATCCGCCACCACCGCCGCGCCATCGGCTGCAAATCCGGGGGCGGCGAGCGCCATGGCAGCGCAGGTCGATAGCAGGGCAAAGGGGAAATGGCGGCGCATCGGGGCGTGATCCTCTGGCTATGCAACGTGCCGCGCGGTGGTCGTTCAGATGTGCCGGGCGGTGCGTGACGCTGGGTTAGGTCGCCAGTATTCCGGGCCTCTGCCGCCGCTTTCTTGACATTTGCGGCCAAAACTGCGGCGTTCAGCCGCAGGCTGTGCAACTTGGCCGGAAATGTCAGGAATGGACGGGGCGAAGGGGGTTTCCTGCCTGTTGTCGCAGCAAATGGATCACGAAAATGCAGGATCATACCGATCTGGCGATTCTGGGCGGCGGCCCGGCCGGGGCTGTTTCGGCCTGGCTGGCGGCGCAGGAAGGTCTGCGCGTGGCCCTGATCGACCCCTGCCAGACCCCGGCCCGCATCGAGGGCCTCAGCCCGCGCCTGCATCACTGGCTCCAGACACAGGGTCTGCTGGTCGGGTTCGACGGGCTGATCGGCCCCCTGCCCCGGCGCAGCCTCTGGGCCGGGATCGACAGCAGCCACAATGGCGAGTTTCTGGTCTGCCGCGCCGCGCTGGATGCCCATTTGCGGCACATGGCGGTGCAGGCCGGGGCGCGGCTGATACAGGGCAGCGGCAAGCCCCAGCCGGGGGGCGTGGTGCTGGCCGATGGCACCGCTTTGGGCGCGGGGCAGGTGCTGGATGCGCGCGGGCGGCGGGCGCAGACCCGCAGCGCGGCGCAACGCGGCCCGGCCACGCTGGCCATCGGCGCCTGGCTTTCAGCGCCGCGCAGCACCCCCCTTAGCACGGTGATCTGCCCGCTGCCGCAGGGCTGGCTGTGGCTGGCCGTCACTTATCCCGGGCGGACCTGGGTGCAATTGACCGTGGATGCCGCCAGCCCGCTGTCCCCGCGCGCCCGGCTGCGCGCGGCGCTGCGACTGGCCGAGGGCCTGCCGGAGGGGCTACACCTGACCGCCCGGCCCTTGCTGATCCGCGAGGCGGCTCCCGTCCTGTCACCGCCGCCGGGCGATCTGGCGGTGATCCCGGTGGGGGATGCCAGCGCCGCGATGGATCCGCTGTCGGGCCATGGCCAGTTCTGGGCGGTGTCGAGCGCGCTGGCCGTGGCCGCCGCCCGCCGCACCGGCGCCGCCCGGCCCGGCGCGCAGACGGATGCACTGATTCTGCGCTTTCTGCACGAACGCAGCCATGACACCTATCTGCGGCAGGCCCGGCTTGGCCGCGATTTTCTGCGTCTGGAACCGCGCTTTCACGATCAGCCGTTCTGGCGCGCCCGCCAGAGCTTTCCCGACGATCTGCCCAGCCATGCCCCCGCCCATGTAGCGGTGATGCCGCGCGTGGTGGTGCGCGCGGGTCTGCTGGTGGAAATGGAGGTGCTGATCACCCCCGCCTCGCCGGGCGGGGTGGGCTGGATGGGGCAGGTGCCCGCCGCCGAGGCCTGGCGGCAACTGGAAGCGGGGGCCGGGGCGGCGCAGCTTATAGCGCAATGGGGTCCGTCCGCCGCCGCCTTTCCGGGCTGGCTTGCCGCACAGATGCAGGTGCCGGGCGCGGCCACCCGGCCTTGAAGCTTCAGACTTCGGGGATCAGGATTTCCCGCTTGCCGACGTGGTTCGCCGGGGTCACGACGCCCTCTTCTTCCATCTGCTCCACCAGACGCGCGGCCTTGTTATAGCCGATGCCCAGCTTGCGCTGGATGTAGGAGGTGGAGCATTTGCGGTCTTTCGCCACAATCGCCACCGCCTGATCGTAAAGCGCATCCTCGCCTTCGGTATTGCCGCCCGTGTTCAGGCCCAGCACCGCGTCGATGTCATCGGCCTTGTCATCCTCCGGCCCCTCGACCACGCCCGACATATAGACGGGCGGCCCGAAGGATTTCAGGTGGTTGACGATTTCCTCGACCTCCTCATCCGACACGAAGGGGCCGTGAATCCGGGTGATGCGTGCGCCATTGCCCATATAGAGCATGTCACCCATGCCCAAGAGCTGCTCTGCCCCCTGCTCGCCCAGAATGGTGCGGCTGTCGATCTTCGACGTGACCTGGAACGAGATCCGGGTGGGGAAGTTGGCCTTGATCGTGCCGGTGATCACATCGACCGAGGGCCGCTGCGTCGCCATGATCAGGTGGATGCCCGAGGCGCGGGCCATCTGCGCAAGGCGCTGGATACAGGCCTCGATTTCCTTGCCCGCCACCATCATCAGGTCGGCCATCTCGTCCACGATCACCACGATATAGGGAATGGCGACGGGGGCGAATTCTTCGGTTTCAAACACCGGCTCGCCGGTATCCTCGTCAAAGCCGGTCTGGATCGTGCGCTTGAACATTTCCTGATTGGCCAGCGCCTCGCGCACACGGCCGTTATAACCGTCGATGTTGCGCACACCCATCTTCGACATCTTGCGATACCGCTCTTCCATCTCGCCCACGACCCATTTCAGGGCGACGACCGCCTTCTTCGGATCGGTGACAACCGGCGAGAGCAGATGCGGAATGCCGTCATAGACGCTGAGTTCCAGCATCTTCGGGTCGATCATGATCAGGCGGCATTCTTCGGGCGTCAGCTTATAGAGCAGCGACAGGATCATAGTGTTGATCGCAACCGATTTGCCCGAGCCGGTGGTGCCCGCAATCAGCAGGTGGGGCATCTTGGCAAGGTTGGCCACGATCGGGTCGCCGCCAATGTCCTTGCCCAGCGCCAGTGGCAGCCGCATCGCGGAATCGCCAAAGTCACGCGCCGACAGGATTTCGCGCAGCACCACCTTTTCGCGGGTGGCATTGGGCAGTTCGATCCCGATCACGGTGCGGCCCGGCACGGTGGACACCCGCGCCGACAGCGCCGACATCGACCGCGCGATGTCATCGGCCAGACCGATCACCCGGCTGGCCTTGAGGCCTGGCGCGGGTTCCAGTTCATACATGGTCACAACCGGGCCGGGACGAACCGAGACGATTTCGCCCTTCACGCCGTAATCATCCAGCACGGATTCCAGCATCCGCGCGTTTTCCTCCAGCGCCTCATCGCTCAGCGTGTGGCGCTGCACGGTCGAGGGCGAGGTCAGCAAGGACAGCGGCGGCAGTTCATAGGCCTGCTGCATCTGTTCTTCAAACCGCAGACGCGGTTGCGCCTCGGCCACGGCACGGGCCGAAGGTTGCACCGGCTTTTTCAGCGGATGCTGCACCACGCGCTTCACCTCGGCGGTGACGCGCGGGGCCGACATCACCGGCTCATGGCGCGACGGGGCCACGCGCAGCGGCGCATGGCTTTGCACCGGCTGCACCGGGGTCGGATCATAATCCGGCTCGTAATCGCCATCCGGGGCCCAGTCATAGGCCTCGTCCGGCGCATAGGCCAGCGGGACGGCGAGCGTGTCATATTCCGGCACATCGGGCACAAGGGCGGCAGGCTCTTCCCAGACCGGCTCCACCGGCGCGGGCGCAGGCTTCGGGGCCGGGGCAGGCATCCGCGTGGCCACCGGGCGCAGCAGCGGGGCCGGGCGGTCCAGCGTGACGGCAGCCTCGGCATGATCCGCGTCCAGCGTCAGCGGTGCGGCGGCCGGTTGCGGTGCGGGCTGGGGCGGCGCTTGCACATGGGCAAGCTGCGCATGGGCCTGTGCCGCGCGCGCCGCCGCCGAGGCGACAGCGGCAGACACCGCGTTCAGCGCCACCGGCGTCTGCACCTGTGCGGCCACCACCGGCGGCTCCATCAGGCCGCGCCCGACCGGGGCAGGCTGCACCCCGCGGCGCGTGACGGCGGGTTCACGCCGGGCAATCGCCGCCTGCAAGGGGGTCATATGCGGCTGCGGGGCCGCAGCCCCCATGCCTTGCCGCACGCGGGTTTTGATCACATCCGAGATCCGCGCCTTGATGCGGTCTTCTTGCGGCACATCGTCTGCCATCTGGTCCTGTTCGGGGTAATAGGTCTGTTCCGGCTCCACCGCGCGGCGCAGGCGGCCAAGGAAGCCTTCTTTTTTCTTCGGGGCGGGTGCACGCATCGGCACCGGGGCCAGATCCAGCGGCGGCGGCTCTGGCTGGCGCGGCGCGGCCAGCGGGGCCGCTGCCGTCACCGCAGCACGCGGCGCGCGCATCGGCGCACCCCGCAGGGTTTGCGGCGCGTCATACTGCATCGCAGGTGCATAATCGGGGGTATCATCTTCCAGCAGATCGGACTCGGCCCGCAGCACCCGGTTGCGCCGCCCGGCCATGGTTGCGGCCTGCGCCGGGGCTGCCGCCACCGGCATCTGCGCCGCGCGCAGCGCCTGCGAATCCGCCTTGCGCTGCCGCTGCCGCTCCTGCATCGCCGAAGCCGCCCGCGCAGCCCCCGCCGTGCCACGCCCGGCCAGCGCCATGCCATGCGAATAGGCCATCACCGACCCGATGGCGAGATAGTGCCGGATCACCCGCAGCTCTTCCAGATCGAAGCCGGTCACGAACAGCAGCATGCCGAGCACGGCAAGCCCGGTCAGCAGCGACATCACATGCAGGCCGAAGGTTGCCTTGACCGGGGCCATGCCCAGCAGCGCGCCCAGCACCGTATCACCGAACAATCCGCCCAGCCCGAAGGAATGGGGCCAATCGGCCCCCGGCACATGGGTCGCGGCAAAGACCGAGGCCATGGCAACCGCGATCAGCGCAAAGACCACACGCCCCACCGCCCGATCCGCCCCGCGATGCAGCACGAAGCGCATCCCCCAGGCGAACAGCACCAGCGGAATCGCCCAGCCGCCCTTGCCCGCAATGATCATCAGCGTCGAGGCCACCGCCGCGCCGATCCGGCCCAGCCAGTTCTGCACCGGCTGATCGGTGGCCGACATCCAACTGGGATCCGCCGGCGAATAGCTGGCCAGCATCACGGTGAACAGCAGTGCCGCGAAAATCAGCCCGATGCCGATCAGTTCACGCGCACGACGCTCAAGCATCGCCTGCATGTTCGGATCAACCAGCGGATCGCGTTGACGCATCTGAAAAGAAGCCATCTGCTGTCCTCACCCGTATATACAGTCGCGGAGCTTGATCAGCCCGCGCTGGGTTTCGTCTTTTGGGGCCACAAGCGCGACCCGGATATATGCGGCACCCGGGTTCTCTCCCCCGGCCTCCCGCGACAGATAGGCACCGGGCAACACCCGGACCCCGGTTTGCGTCCACAGCCTGACCGCGGCTGCCTCGCCATCCTCGACCGGCAGCCACAGGAAAAACCCGCCTTCGGGCGATTGATAGCCCTGCATCCCGGCAAAGATCTGATCCGCCAGCGCGAATTTCTCCTGATAAAGCGCGCGCGAGGCGGTCACATGCGCCTCATCCGCCCAGGCGGCCTCGGCCACCCGTTGCAGCGGCAGGGGCAACGGGGCGCCCGCAAAGGCGCGCAGCTTGCGCAGCCGGATCATGCTTTGCGGACCTGCCGCCACAAAGCCCGAACGCAGGCCTGGCAGATTCGACCGTTTCGACAGCGAATGGAAGGCCAGCACCCGTTCCGGGTCTGCGCCCACCTCTTGCACCACCTCCAGAATGCCGGGCGGCGGCGCGGTGCGCCAGATTTCCGAATAGCATTCATCGGCGAAGATCTGGAAATCATGCTTTTCGGCCAAGGCCAGCAGGGTTTTCCAATAGTCGCGGCTAGCCACCGCGCCCTGCGGATTGGCGGGCGAACAGATATAGGCAACTGTCACCCGATCCAGCAGATCCGGCGGCAGGCTCGCGTAATCCGGCAGATGGCCGGTGGCGGCGGTGGCAGGCACATAGACCGGCTCTGCGCCGATGGTCAGCGCGGCCACGGCATAGACCTGATAAAACGGGTTCGGCATCAGCACGGCAGGCGGCTTGCCGCCTTTGGTTTCAGGCGACAGCGCAATCAGCGCATTGAACAGCCCTTCCCGCGTGCCGTTCAGCACCATCAGCCGCTCTTGCCCCAGCGCCACGCCATAGCGGCGCTGCACCCAGGCGGCGATGTTGTCCAGCAGCTCTGGCGTGCCGTCATTCGGCGGATAGACCCCGAACCCCGCCAGATTGGCCGCCAGAACCGGGCCGACAAAATCGGGCATGGCATGTTTCGGCTCGCCAATGGTCATGGCGACAGGATCCCCGCCGGGGGTCAGATGATCCAGCAATTTCCGCAGGCGCGGAAACGCATAATCCGGCAGGTTCGAAAACCGCTCAGGAAACGCCATTATTCTGCCTCTCGTCGGGGTCATGTCGCCCCGTTTGCACCGAGGATAACGGGCAACAGCTTCCCGGTCCAGAAAAACGCGACACTATCTATGGTAGGGCGGTGAAAATTGTGTCTTTTTCGCCCGCTTGTCGCACCTCAGCCCAGCGCCCGCTCCACCGCAGCGCCCAGCCGCAGCAGCCGCTCCTCCTTGCCGGGCGGGGCCATCAGGCTGATGCCACAGGACGGTTGCCCCGTGGGCAAGGTCAGCACACAGAGGCCAAACAGGTTGCCAATCCGGGTATTGCGCAGCGCCAGCAGGTTTTCGCTGGCGAAATAGGCCGGATCATCCAGCAGCCGCTGCGCATCGGGTGGCAGAATGGCCGAGGTGGGCACCGCCACCGCATCAAAGCCTTCGGTCGCCTGTGCCCAGACCTGCCGCAAGGCCGCCAACTGACGCCATCCCGCAACATACTCGGTCGCCAGAACCTGCGCCCCGGTGCGGAACCGCTCCAGTACCGGCGCGAACATCTTGTGCGGGGCGGCCTCGATGGTCGGCCCCCAGATCCCATAGGCCTCGGGGGTGAACAGGATCCCCGCCAATGCCATAGCCTCTGACACCGCGGGCAAGGCGGCATGGGTGATCTGCGCTCCCGCCGCGCCCATACGGATCAGCGCATCCTCAAAACCCTTGGCCGGGGCCTCGCGCAGCGCCTCCAGCGCCAGGGTCTCCAGCACCATGATCCGGGCATTGCCCAGGCTGACTCCGGCCAGATCGGCGGCCCGACCACCCTCCAAGGCCGCCAGCAACAAGGCGCAATCCTCGACCGTATGCGCCAAAGGCCCAACCGTATCAAAGCGTTCGCACAGCGGCACCACCCCTTTCAGCGACAGCCGCCCCGGCGAGGTTTTCAGCCCGACCAGATCATTCCACGCCGCCGGCACCCGCACCGACCCGCCGGTATCCGATCCGATCGCCGCAGGGGCCAAGCCAAAGGCCACCGACGCCGCCGCACCGGAACTGGAGCCACCCGGCACCGCGCCCGGAAAGTTGATGCAGGGCGGCGTGGCCGTCACCGGGTTCAGCCCCAGCCCCGAAAAGGCCAGCTCGGTCATATGCGTCTTGCCGAGACAGACCAGCCCCTGCGCCGTCGCCGTATGCAGCACCTCGGCATCTACCTGCGGCACGCGGCCCTTCAGCAGCGCCGACCCGGCCTCGCACAGCGCCCCCGCCGCATCGAAATTGTCCTTCCAGCTCAGCGGCACCCCGTCCAGCAACCCGATCCGCGTGCCCGCCTTGGCACGCCCCGCCGCCGACATCGCCATGGATTGCGCCCGGCGTGGCGTGGTCCGGGCATAGATGCGCGCGGCATCGGGGTGGCGCGCAATCGCATCCAGATAGGCTTCGGTCAGATAGACCGGATGCAGCTTGCCCGCCTCAATTGCCCGCCCCAGATCCGCCGCCGTGCGCCCCAGCCACTTGTCCATCGCCTGCCCTCCATTTTCCCGAACGCTAGCGGCACTCGGGCGCATGGACAATCCCACAGCTTGCGCCATATTTGCGGCATGATGGCAGATACAGATATTCTTGTCGTGGGCGGCGGGCTGAATGGCCCTGCCCTCGCCCTTGCGCTGGCCCAGAACGGGCTGTCGGTCACCGTGGTCGACAGCCGCCCCGCCCCGGCGCGCGCCGAAGCCGGGTTTGATGGCCGCGCCTATGCGCTGGCGCAGGCTTCCAAACGGCTGCTCGGCATGATCGGCGTCTGGCCGCGCATTGCCGCGTTTCAGCCGATGCTGAAAATCAAAGCCAGCGACGGGGTGGCGGGTCAAGGCCCCTCGCCGCTGTTTCTCGGCTTCGATTCCGCCGAACTGGAAGAAGGCCCGATGGGCTATATGGTCGAGGATCGCCACCTCTATGCCGCCTTCCTGGCCGCAATGCAGGATCAGCCGCAGATCCGGCTGCTGTCCGGCGAAACGGTGGTCGAACAGGCCGCCACGCCCAACGGCATCTGCGCCACCCTCGCCTCCGGCACCCAGCTCTCGGCACGGCTGCTGGTCGGCTGCGATGGCCGCAGCTCCGGCACCGCCAGCCGTGCGGGCATCCGCCGCAGCGGCTGGAACTATGGACAAACCGCGCTTGTCACCGCCATCCACCACGAAAAGGATCACGCGGGCACCGCGCATCAGTTCTTCATGCCCTCGGGCCCGCTGGCGATCCTGCCGCTGCACGGCGGCCACCATTCCAGCATCGTCTGGAGCGAGACAACCGCCACCGCCGCTGCCATCCAGGCCCTGCCGGATGCCGACTACCTCGCCGCCCTGCGCCCGCGCTTCGGTGATTTTCTGGGCGCAATCGACCTCGCCGGTGCGCGGTTCACCTATCCGCTGACGCTCACGTTGGCCAACAGCTTCGTGGCCCCGCGTCTGGCGCTGGTCGGCGATGCCGCACATGGCGTGCATCCGATTGCCGGGCAGGGCCTCAACCTCGGCCTGCGCGATGTCGCCGCCCTCGCCCAGGTGCTGATCGAGGCACAGCGGCGCGGCGATGACATCGGCAGCAGCGTGACGCTGGAAGGTTATCAACGGTGGCGGCGGTTCGATGCCACCACCTTGGCCCTGGGCATGGATGGCGTGAACCGACTGTTTTCCAATGACAATCCGCTGTTGCGCCTCGGGCGTGACCTTGGCCTTGGCCTCGTGAACGCCCTGCCCGGCCTGCGCCGTGGCTTCATGCGGCAGGCCGCAGGCCTCAGCGGCGATCTTCCCAGACTTCTGGCCGGAAAACCGATCTGACCCCATTCATCTTGGCGCAAATATCCTGGGGCTCCGGGGGCAAAGCCCCCGGCCTTGGCCTCAGCTCAAGGCCCGCGCCTCGGACACCAGCATGATCGGGATGCCATCCCGCACCGGAAAGGCCAGATTGGCCGCCTTGGATACCAGCTCCTGCCGCTCCGCATCATAGCTCAGCACCGCCTGCGTCACCGGGCAGACCAGCGCCTCCAGCATCCGCCGCTCCACCACGACCTGATCAGTCATTGCAACCGCTCTCCTTCCGTGCCGCCGCGCAGGGCGATTTCCATCAGCGCCACCAGCGTCTCGCGCCGCGTCGCCAGCGACGGGGCCTCCAGCAGCGCCTGTTTGTCTTCCGGCTCGAACGGGCAGAGCATGGACAGCGAATTGATCAGCAGTTCCGCCTCGGCATCCTTCAGATTGCCCCAGTCGGTCGACAGGTTCATTGCCTGAAAATAACGCCCGAGCAGCAGCAGGAACCCGTCGCGGTCAAACGCCGCATCCTGTTCGGCATGGCCCAGATCCCGCGTGAAGGGCGCCCATTCCACCGCACAGCGGCGATAGGGCTGGAACCCCTGCACCTCTTCCCTGACCCGGAAGCGCGAGATGCCCGACAGGGTGATCATGTAGCGACCATCCTCGGTTTCGGAAAATCCGGTCAGCCGCCCGGCGCAGCCAATCGCCTGCAAGCGCCGCTCGGCGCTGCCGGGCACATCGCGCGGCTGGATCATGCCGATCAGCCGCCCGTCGGTTTTCATGCAATCCGTCAGCATCGCCAGATAGCGCGGCTCGAAAATATGCAACGGCAATTTGGCGCGCGGCAACAGCAACGCGCCGGGAAGCGGAAACACCGCGATGACATCGGGCAGGTCAGCAGCTTTGATCATCTTGGGATACCTAGGCCGCGGGGGCGTTCAGGCAAATATCATCGACGACAGTTTGCGCCGTCCGCGCAGCACGATGGGGTCCTGCGGTTTCAGCGCGTCGAAAATGGTGAACAGCTGTGCGCGCGCCGCGCCGTCGTTCCATTCGCGGTCCCGGCGGAACAGATCCAGCAATTGATCCATCGCCTCGTCCACCTTGCCCGCCGCATTCAGCGCCACCGCCAGATCAAAGCGCGCCTGATGGTTGCCGGGATCCGCCTCGACCGCCGCGCGCAGATCCGCCTCCGGCCCGGCATTGGCCGCCTGCCGGATCAGCTCAAGCTGCGCCCGCGCGGCCTCCAGCTCTTTCGCGCCGGTGATCTTGGCCGGGGCCGCGGCTAGCAGGGCCTCGGCCTGATCCAGCTCGCCCAGCGCCAGATGGGCGCGGGCCAGACCGCCATAGGCGATGGCATTTTCCGGCTCTTCGCCCAGAATGGCGGCAAAGGTTTCGGCGGCATCGGCGGCGGCCCCTTCGGCCAGCATGGCCTCGGCGGCCTCGATGGCTTCGGCCAGCCCGCCATCCCCGGCCAGCGCCGCGATCCGGTCGATGAATTTGGTCAGTTCCGAGGCCGGTTGCGCGCCCTGAAACCCGTCGACCGGCTGGCCCTGCCAGAAGGCATAGACGGTGGGAATGGATTGCACGCGCAACTGGCCTGCGATCATCTGGTTTTCATCGACATTGATCTTGACCATGCGCACCCGGCCCTTGGCCGCCGTTACAGCCGCCTCCAGCGCGGGGCCAAGCGTCTTGCAGGGGCCGCACCACGGCGCCCAGAAATCGACGATCACCGGCACCTCGCGGCTCGCCTCGATCACGTCGGCCATGAATGTGGCTTCGGTCGTGTCCTTGATCAGCGCGGCCTGCGGGGGGGCGGCAAGGGTTCCATCCGTTCCGAACATCGCTTTATCCTTGGTCAATGACAGGTCATCTTTGCCCTTATATGGTCGCATCGGCGCAAAAGGCCAAGAGGGCTTTGCATTGCGCCAGAGGCGGCATAGCCTGCCCGAAACCCGGATCCTGAACCCCAGAGATTGACATGCCCGTCCTGCTGACATTCGGTGATAGCAACACCCACGGAACCCCGCCGATGGCAGACCGGCTGACCTATGCGCGCTTTGACACGGCGACCCGCTGGCCGCGTGTGGCACAGGCCGCACTTGGCCCGGAGTGGGAGCTGGTGGAAGAGGGCCTGCCGGGCCGCACCGCGCAGTTTGATGACCCGGTGATGGATGGCATGATGAACGGCCACCCGGCGCTGCGGCAGGCGCTGCAAAGCCATGGGCCGATTGATGTGCTGACCCTCATGCTGGGCACCAATGACGTCAAGACCCGCTTCGGTGCTGGACCCGAGGTGGTGATGGCCGGCATGGCAGCGCTGCTGGATCTGGCCACTGGGATCGAATTGCAGACCCGGCATGGCGGTTTCAAGGTGCTGCTGATCTGCCCGCCGCCGGTTCAGGAGGTCGGGGTTCTGGCGGTGGATTTCTGGGGCGCTGCCGCCAAATCCCGCGCACTGCCGCCGCTCTATGCCGCCCTTGCCGCCTCGCGCGGGGTCGGGTTTCTGGATGCGGGCACGGTGATTGAGACCAGCACGCTGGATGGCGTGCATTTCGACGCCGGGGCACATGGCAAGTTGGGCCGCGCCGTGGCCGGGGCCATCGCCGCACTATAACAACCTGCCCGCGTCAGCTTGCCATGCGCGGATCCAGCACAAAGGGCGTCTGCGTGATCACACGCACGTGAGACATCGCCGGGTGCAGTGGATTGAGCAGCAGATTCCGCTCCAACGACACCACCGCACTGGGCACCCAGAGGGCAAGCTGCGCCCGCGCCGCCAGAAAGGCATCGCCAAGGCTGCGCGGATCGCCTTTTGCCACCGTGTCAAACTGGCCCGGCACCTCCAGCGCCACCGCAACAAGCGGCGGCAGCGCATCGGGTCGGCGCATGGCGGGCGGCAGATGCACGAACACCTCCAGCACCGCCAAAGCCAGCGACGAGGCGCAATAGACCATCGGCTGTCCGGGGCTGTTCCAGCGCCCGCCCCAAAGCCGCGCGCCTTCGCCATCCAGACCCGGCGCATGGGCCGGGCTGGTCAGCCGCCAGACCTGCGCCGCATCGCTCACCCGAAGACGCCATGTTCCAGACGGCCCAATGCCGCCTCGACCTCGCGCCCGCCCAGATCGGTGCGGGCCATGCGGATCGGCACATCGCCAAGGGCGGGATTGGCGCTGCGCAGCCATTCATCGGCCAGTGCCTCATCCGCGAAGACCCGCTGCGCCATCGCCAGCACACGCAGCAGCCGCGCCAGCCCGTCTGCCTCGTCCTCGCGCAGCATTTCGCCTGCGGCAATTCGGCGGTCAAGCGTGCGGTCGGCAATGATCATGCGGATGTCTTCGCGCCGCAGCCCGCGCCCCTCCACCTCGCGCACAAGGCTGGACGGCACCCCCCGAGCCACATCGGCATAGCTGAGAGCGAGACGATTGACTTTGCGCTGTGCAGACCGGGCCATGGGAACCTCCGCCATTTGCCGTATCATAGCACGGCATCTGGCGAAAATCACGCGGCTTTCAAGGGGCGTTGCGCCCGAAACTCACAGATCGAAGCTGGCGAAGACCGGCACGTGGTCCGAGGGCTGTTCCCACCCCCGGCACGGCCGAAGAATACGCGAGCCATGCGCCGCCCCGGCAATATCCGGCGTGGCCCAGATGTGATCCAGACGGCGGCCCTTGTCAGCCGCATCCCAGTCCGCCGCGCGGTAGGACCACCAGCTATACAACAAACCGCTCGGGATATCCTGCCGGGTCACATCCACCCAGGATCCGGCCTCCATCGCCGCATGCAGATGGTCCACCTCGATCGGGGTGTGGCTGACGATCTTCAACAGTTGCTTGTGGTTCCAGACATCATCCTCGCGCGGCGCGATGTTCAGATCGCCGACAAGGATCGCGCGGTCTGGCCGTTCCCACCGGAACCAGTCGCGCATCTCGGTCAGGAAATCGAGCTTCTGGCCGAATTTCACATTCTGTTCGCGGTCGGGAATATCGCCGCCTGCGGGCACATAGAAATTGTGGATGGTCACGCCGTTTTCCAGCCGCGCCGCCACATGGCGCGCATGGCCCAGATTGGCAAAATCTTTGTCGCCCACATCCATGACCGGCAGTTTCGACAGGATGGCCACGCCATTATAGCCCTTCTGGCCACGCGCCACGATATAGCGGTAGCCAAGGCTGTGGAACAGATCGAGCGGGAACTTGTCGACCGGGGTCTTGATCTCTTGCAGGCACAGGATGTCCGGCGCTTCTTCCGTCAACAACCGCGCCACCAAGGCCTCGCGCAGACGGACAGAGTTGATATTCCAGGTGGCAAGGGTGAATGACATGGGTGCTGGCTCCTCTGATCGCCCCATGTCTAGGGGGCACAGCACGCCCCGTAAAGCAAAACGCGCCGCACATCGGTGCGGCGCGGCGATCCGGCAAGAAACGGGTGTCACTGGATGGTGTAGGATCCGGTGTCGCAAAGATTGGCGCTGTCTTCCAGCGTATCGCCATCCGAAAACACCATGCGCAGATCGTAGTCGCAGCTTTCCGATCCGGCAATCGTCACCTGACCACTGGTGCCGCCCGCCAAGGCGCCGCCACCAAGGATATTCTCTTCCCAGCTGTCCACGCCCACGGGCGAGGCGTAAAACTCGGTCAATTCCGCGCCGGACATATTCGACAGCGTGAAAGACAGATCAGCCGCCAAGGCCGGACCAGCAAACCCCACCAGCGCCACAGCCGTCAGAACCTTTTGGAAACCCATAGCCAGTCCTCGCGTCTTCAAACCCGGCACCCTTTGCGCCTTATCCGAATGTAGGCACAGGTTTTCACGATTCCAACGGGGAGAACGCAGGCAATCGCATCATTTTATGCAATGCGCCGACTGGAGACGGCAAAACCACGGCAGGGCGCAAAGAAAAGCCGGGCAATCGCCCGGCTCAGGTCCAACAGGGAGATGGAGCCTTGCACCGCAAAGCTCACCCTTTGGTTGTATCACGGAAATGCGACAAAAACCATACAATAAAAAAAGGCCGGGCACGAAGCCCGGCCAAGTCCAACAGGGAGGATGCCGCGTCATAACCCCGGCGCGGCGAGGGGAACCTGTGCGGTCGAACCCGCTGAGATCAGATATAGGTTACGAAACAGGCCGCAATAAGGCCCCATGCGACATATTTATGCGCATTTACGCAACCAGCCGATACCCGCCGCTTTCCGTCACCAACAGCCGCGCATTGGAGGGATCGGGCTCGATCTTCTGGCGCAAGCGGTAGATATGCGTCTCCAGCGTATGGGTGGTGACACCGGCATTATAGCCCCAGACCTCATGCAAAAGCACATCCCGCGCCACAACCCCTTGTTGTGCCCGATAAAGATACTTCAGGATGTTGGTCTCTTTTTCCGTCAGCCGGATCTTCTTTTCCTTTTCGTCCAGCAACATTTTCTGCGCCGGTTTGAAGGTATAGGGGCCAAGCTGGAAGATCGCGTCTTCCGATTGTTCGTGCTGGCGCAGCTGCGCGCGGATCCGCGCCAACAGCACCGGGAACTTGAACGGCTTGGTCACATAGTCATTCGCACCTGCATCCAGCCCAAGAATGGTGTCCGCATCCGAATCATGCCCGGTCAGCATCAGCACCGGGCATTTCACCCCGGCCTTGCGCATCCGGCGGCACAGTTCGCGGCCATCAGTATCCGGCAGGCCGACATCGAGGATGACCAGATCATAGGCCGAAGCCTTGGCCTTCTCCATGCCTTCCAGCCCGGTCGAGGCTTCGAACACATCGAAGTCTTCCGTCATCACCAACTGCTCACTCAGCGCTTCGCGCAGGTCGTCGTCATCGTCGACGAGCAGGATTTTCCGCAGCGTTGCCATGGGGTAGCTCCTTGCTTTCTTCACAGACAGATGCGCCCGGCTCACTGTTTCGGCAAGATTTGCAACGAAACTCTCACGCGCTCGTGTCGACAGCACGGCAAATGTTTCACTTTCCCCGCTGCTTCGTTACACAAGGGCGCGAAAGGATGCCCCATGCCGCTCAGCCCCAGCATCATCGAACGCCTTGCCCGCGCCCGTGGCGATCTGCGCATGGGGGTGCCGGTTGTGCTGACATCCGGCAGCGCCGCCGCCCTTGCCGTCGCGGTCGAGGCGCTGACCCCCGTCCGGCTGGCTGATCTGCGGCGGCTGGGCACGCCCGAACTGGCGCTGACGGCACGGCGGGCGGAAACGCTAAAAGCGCGGCCCTATGACGGCGATCTGGCCCGGCTTGCCCTGCCCGAAGAAGCGGGGCTGGAGTGGTTATGCGCCATGGCCGATCCGGCGGATGATCTGCGGGTGCCGATGAAGGGGCCGTTTCTGTGCCTGCGCGGCGGCAATCCGGCGCTGCACCGCGCCGCGATCCATCTGGCGAAAGCCGCGCATCTGCTGCCTGCCGCCCTGCTGGTGGCCGTGCCCGACGGCGCGGAAACGGCGGCCCTAATGAACCTGACGCTGATTGATCTGACCGAAGCGGCACCCGAGCTGGAACGCGCCTCGCCGCTCTCCGAAGTCGTCTCGGCCCGGTTGCCGATGGTGGCCAGCACGGCGGGCCGGGTGCATATCTTCCGCCCCGAAGATGGCGGCGAAGAGCATTACGCCATCGAAATCGGCCAGCCCGACCGCAAGGCCCCGGTTCTGGCCCGGCTGCATTCGGCCTGTTTCACCGGCGATGTGCTGGGCAGCCTCAAATGCGACTGCGGCCCGCAACTGCGCGCTGCCCTGGCCCAGATGGGGGCAGAGGGGGCGGGCGTTCTGCTCTATCTCAATCAGGAAGGCCGCGGCATCGGCCTAGCCAACAAGATGCGCGCCTATTCGCTTCAGGATCAGGGTTTTGATACGGTCGAGGCCAATCACCGGCTGGGATTCGAGGATGACGAACGCGATTTCCGCATCGGCGCAGGCATCCTGCGCACCATGGGCTTTGGCGCGGTGCGCCTGCTGACCAACAACCCGCGCAAGATTGCGATGATGCAGGGGCATGGCATCAACGTGACCGAACGGGTGCCGTTGCGCGTGGGCCAGACCGATCAGAATGCCGCCTATCTTGCCACCAAGGCCGCAAAATCGGGGCATCTGCTGTGACGCCGCTTGATCTTGTAGTGACGCCGCGCGGCACACGCTTTCTGGGGCGCTATTTCCCCTGCACCATCGGGCGGGGCGGCATTGTTCCCGCAGCCGCAAAACGCGAAGGCGATGGCGCCACGCCTGCGGGCGTGCATCGCATCGTGGGGATGCTGTATCGGCCCGACCGTCTGGCCCATCTGCCCGATTGGGCGCTGCCGATCGGCCCCTCGGATCTGTGGTCGGATGACAGCGCCGATCCCGACTACAATCTGATGGCGCGCGCGCCGCATCGCTTTTCCCACGAAAAGCTGCGCCGCGCCGACCCGCTCTATGATCTGGTGCTGATCACCGACTGGAACTGGCCCCATGCCGAACCGGGCCGGGGGTCGGCGATTTTCCTGCACGCCTGGCGCAGGCCCGGGTATCCAACGGCAGGCTGCGTGGCCTTTGCGCCGCAGAACCTGCGCTGGATCGCGCAACGCATCCGGCCCCAGACCCGGCTCATCGTCAAGGCCTGACGATTTTCACGGCCCTGGCTTCCCAAAGCGCTTTCAATTCCCTATTCTGCACTGCATCAGCGGAGGGGGCATCATGGCACGCAAGGCATCATCGCAGGATGACGAAATCTTTGATCTGCGCCTCGCGCGCAGTGCGCCCGATCTTTGGCCGATGCTGGAGGCGCTTTATGGCCACCGGACCGATTACGCCAGTTTCCGTGACCGTCTGCTGGAGGTATTGCGCGCCGCCTGGGCCGCCCGCCCCGCCGATCTGAAACGGCTGGACCTTCAGCGCGATCTGGAGCCGGACTGGTTTCAGTGCGCCGACCGCGCCGGATACGTCTTCTACATCGACCGCTTTGCCGGAACCCTGCGCGATCTGCCGAAAAAGCTCGATTATCTGGCGGATCTCGGCATCAGCTATGTGCATCTGATGCCCTGTCTGAAACCCCGGCCCGGTGACAGCGACGGCGGTTATTCGGTGATGGATTACCGTGCCATCAACCCGGCCTATGGCACGATGCGCGATCTGAAAACCGTGGCCGGCAAACTGCGTGCGCGCGGAATGAACCTCTGTGTCGATCTGGTGCTGAACCACACCGCCAAAGAACACGCCTGGGCCGAAGCCGCCCGCGCCGGGGATCCGCAGTATCAGGACTATTACCTGATGTATGACAGCCCTGATCAGCCAAAGCGATTTGAAGAAACGCTGGTCGAAGTGTTCCCCGACAATGCGCCCGGCAGCTTTACCCATTACCCCGACATCGGCAAATGGGTCTGGACCACCTTCAACGAACACCAATGGGATCTGAACTGGGCCAATCCGGCGGTGTTCCTGGAAATCACCGACATCATGCTGTTCCTCGCCAATCAGGGGGTGGATGTGCTGCGGCTGGATGCGGTGGCCTTCATGTGGAAACGCATGGGCACGCGCTGCCAGTCGGAACCCGAAGTGCATATGCTGCTGCAAGCCCTGCGCGCCTGTAGCCGCATCGCCGCCCCTGCCGTGATCCATCTGGAAGAGGCCATCGTCGCCCCCGCCGAAATGCTGCCCTATCTGGGGCGCGGGCAGCATGACGGGCGCGAAGGCAATCTGGCCTATCACAACAGCCTGATGGTGCAGTTCTGGGGGGCGCTGGCCACGCGCGACACCCGGCTGATGACCCATGTGCTGCGCAGCCATTTCCCGGCCACGCTGACCAATGCCACCTATGCCACCTATCTGCGGTGCCATGACGATATCGGCTGGGCGATCACTGATGAGGATGCCGCGGCGCTTGACCTGTCTGGCCCGGCCCACCGAGCCTATCTCTCGGCATTTTATGAAGGCGACTTTCCCGGCTCTTTCGCGCAGGGCGCACCGTTTCAGGTCAATGAAGCGACGGGCGACAAACGCATTTCCGGCAGCCTCGCCGCGCTTGCGGGGCTGGAGCGGGCGTTGGCGACGGGCGACATGCTGGCGGCGGAATATGCGCTGCAACGCATCCTGCTGGGCCACGCCCTGATCGCGAGCTTTGGCGGCATCCCCCTGATCTACATGGGCGACGAATTGGCGATGCTGAATGACCACAGCTATCTTGACCTGCCCGACCATGCCCATGATTCCCGCTGGCTGCACCGTCCGCGCATGGATTGGGCCGCCGCCGCCACACGGCACAGCGCCGATACCCATGCCGCGCGCTGCTTCCGGGGGGTGCAGCATATCCTCCGGCGCCGCGCCGCGACTCCGGCCCTGCATGGCGCAACCCCGACCGAGGTTCTGGAGGCCCCCTTGCCCGGCATCTTGGCCGTGGCCCGCCGCGCGCCGACGGGTGTGGTGCTGTGCCTGTTCAACGTCACCGAACGCTGGCAGAACCTGCCGGTCGCCTGGCTGCGGGATCAGGGGGTGACGCGGTTCCATGACGCGCTGTCGGATGCGCCGGTCACCGACCATGACGGGCAGATCGTGCTGCCGCCCCATGCCCGCGTCTGGTTGCTTTAGCCGTAATCACGCGTTCCGAAAATGGCGCTGCCCACCCGCACATGGGTGGCCCCGGCGGCAATCGCCGCCTCGAAATCGCCGCTCATACCCATCGACAGGCCGGTCAGCCCGTTCTGCGCCGCAATCGTGGCCAGTTTCAGGAAGTGCGGACCACTGTCTGCGCCCTCTGGCGGGATGCACATCAGGCCCGACAGCGGCAGATCCATCGCGCGGCAGGCGGCAATGAACTCATCCGTCTCGCCCGGCAGGACACCGGCCTTTTGCGGCTCGGCCCCGGTATTCACCTGCACGAACAGCTCCGGGCAGGCGCCGCGCGCCTGCACCAACCGCGCCAGTCGTTCAGCCAGCGAGGGGCGATCCAGCGTGTGAATCGCATCGAACAGATCCAGCGCCAGCTTGGCCTTGTTGGTCTGCAACGGCCCGATCATATGCACCGACACGCCCGAAAACCGGGCGCGCAGATCCGGCCATTTGCCCGCCGCCTCTTGCACGTAGTTTTCACCGAACACCCGCTGCCCGGCCTCCAGCGCGGCTTCAACCCGCGCCAGCGGCTGCACCTTTGACACCGCGATCAGCGTCACCGCGCCTGCCGCACGCCCTGCGGCCTGTTCCGCTGCCGCCACCCGCGCCTTGATTTCTGCCAGCCCCATCATCCGCCTCCGTTTTGCAGCAAGATGCCCATAGCGGGCGTAAAAAGAAAAGGCCCCGGCAGATGGCGGGGCCTTGCAGACCGCGCGGAACCCGGCGGCACAAAAGAAAAGAGCGGGCAAATGCCCGCTCTTTCCCAGACTTTTGATCCTGAGATCAGAAGTCGAAACGCACGCCGAGGTCGGCCACGGTCTCATCTTCATAGCCGCGCTGGATCGAGCCGGACAGACGAGCGCCGCCCAGATCGTAGTCAGCGCCGATGCCGAACGAGGTGTCTTCCACGTTGCCAGCGTAGTCATTGTCAGCAACATAGGCGCGCAGGGTGGTGGCGCCCATGGTGTAGTTGCCGTACAGGGTGATGGTGCGGCCTTGGTCGCCGCCATGGGCCATAACAACCGGCACTTCGCCTTCGTCAACGTAGTTCAGGCCAACAGTTGCAGCGTCATTGATCGCGTAAGCAGCGCCAACGAAGAACTGGTCGTTGTCGGCAATGCCTTCGCCGTCCTGAACAGCAGCCAGAGCCACGGTGAACGGGCCCGAGGTGTAGTCGAACGAGACCGAAACTTCGGTTTCAGCGCCAACCGAGGTCGTCTGGTCCGGGTCGATTGCCGAGATGCGGCCCGTGAAGCCACCCATCGAGTAGGAAGCGAACACGCCCATGTAGTCGGCGGTCGGATTCGGGCCCGAGTTGAAGGCGAAGAAGTTGCCCTGCGGATCACCGAACGACGAGTCGACGAAGCCCATTTCCGGATCGTACATCAGTGCGACCGAGTCATAAGCGGTGTTTGCGTTGCCGACTTCAACACGCAGACCTTCGTAGGTGGCGAACAGCATTGCTGCCGACAGGTCAGCGCCATCCGAACCCGAGGAGTGCTGCATCCGGATGCGACCACCGAAGGTCACGCCCGAATCGGTTTCGGTGGTGGCGTCGATGTTGAAACGCAGACGGGTGTGGATCGTGGTGGTCGAGTTGGTCGTAACCACGTCGTCAGCCGACCCATCATAGACCAGACCGAAGCGGCCGTAGCCGGAGATCGAAACGCCGGTTTCTGCCGAAGCGACGGTTGCCACGGAAGCCAGGATGGTGGTGGCAAGAAGAATATTTTTCATCGTTTTCCCTCGTTGACTCAAAGGTGCGGCCCAACTCAGGGGAATCCGAATTGGGTATGCAGTCTATTTCGGTCGAAGGGCGGCGAATTGCAATCAGGACCGGCCTGCCCCGGCCATTCACGCCGATGATGGTGCAGCAAAGTCACAGTCCTGCCGCACCCCCTTCATATTCACGCCGCAGCACAAGGGGCGTCATGGCCCGTGCCGGGCGGCGGATCACCGGAAAAGCCTTGTTCCACCCCGGACGCTCGGCTAGACAGCCCTTATATCTACCGGGAGTCCTGTATGTTCTTGCCGAGCCTTGCGCGTATCACGCTGACTGGCAGCCTGTGTCTTGCTCTCGCAGCCTGCGGTGGCATTGGCAGCGGTGACTCCGGTCTGTTCGGGCGGGGCCGCGCCGCTGCCCCCGCCCAACCCGGATATGAAGTGGCCGAGGCCCGCACCGCAGCGCACAGCGCCGCCACGCGCGAACAGGCCGAACGCAAGTCGACCATCTGGGATCTGTTCAACAACAGCAGCGACCCGAACACCACGGTCGAGGTGAACAAGTATCTTTGGCAGGCCTCGCTTGAAGTGCTGAACTTCCTGCCCATCGAATCGGTCGATCCGTTCACCGGCGTGATCGTCACCGGCTATGGCACGCCCCCGGGCGGCGGCAGCTCGTATCGTGCGACGATCTATGTCAGCGACCCGGCACTGGATGCGCGGTCGTTGAAAGTGTCGCTGCAAGGGCGCGGCGGCGGCTCGGTTTCGGCCGAAACGCAGCGCGCCGTGGAAGATGCGATCCTGACCCGCGCCCGCGCGATCCGCGTCCGCGATTCGCGGCTCTGACCGGGGCCGCGCCCCACCCGCCTGCCCCGCATCTGCCTGCGCGCATCCCACTGGCCTTTCACGGGGCGGCAGTGTAATCCGGCGCGGGCAATCCCCAGGCCGCCTGGCCCTGGACAGTCTGGATGAAAGAGGCAAGCATGTCGCGCTATGAACCCGCTGTAATCGAAGCCAAATGGCAAGAGGCCTGGGACGCGGCCGGGGTTTTCACCGCGAAACGCGATCCGGCCAAGCAGAAGTATTATGTGCTGGAGATGTTCCCCTATCCGTCGGGGCGCATCCACATGGGCCATGTGCGCAACTATACCATGGGCGATGTGGTGGCGCGCTACAAAGCCTCTTGCGGGTTTTCCGTGCTGCACCCGATGGGCTGGGATGCCTTCGGGATGCCCGCCGAAAATGCCGCGATGGAACGCGGCGGCCATCCGAAAGACTGGACCTACAGCAATATCGCCGACATGCGCGCGCAGATGAAACCGCTGGGCCTCAGCATCGACTGGAGCCGCGAGTTTGCCACCTGCGACCCGGAATATTACGGCCAGCAACAGGCGATGTTCATCGACATGATGGAGGCGGGCCTCGTCTATCGCAAGAATGCCGTGGTGAACTGGGATCCGGTCGACATGACCGTGCTGGCCAATGAACAGGTGATCGACGGCAAGGGCTGGCGGTCGGGTGCGGTGGTGGAACGGCGCGAGCTGACGCAGTGGTTCTTCAAGATCTCGGATTACGCGGGCGAATTGCGCGCGGCGCTGGACGGGCTGAAAGACTGGCCCGAAAAGGTGCGGCTGATGCAGGCCAACTGGATCGGCCAATCGCAGGGCCTGCAGTTCCGGTTTGACACCGTAGCCGCCCCTGCCGGTTTCGAGACGCTGGAGGTTTATACCACCCGTCCCGACACGCTGATGGGGGCGAGCTTTGCCGGCATCAGCCCCGATCACCCGCTGGCCAAGGCGCTGGAGGCGACAAACCCCGATCTGGCCGCTTTCGTGGCCGAATGCCGCCGCATCGGCACCAGCGAAGAGGCGCTGGAAAAGGCCGAAAAGCGCGGCTTCGACACCGGGGTCCGCGTCAAGCATCCCTTTGATCCTGCATGGGAACTGCCGGTCTATATCGCCAATTTCATCCTGATGGATTACGGCACCGGCGCGATCTTCGGCTGCCCGGCGCATGACCAGCGCGATTTTGAATTTGCCCGCAAATACGGGCTGGCCATCGACGCGGTGTTTACCGCCGAAGGTGCGCCCGATGCGCCGCTGACCGAGGCCTATGTGCCGATGAAATCGGAACGCGTCAGCTATGTGCGCGGCCTGCCCGGCAGCAGCGCCACCACCGGCGAGGCCGGGGTGGCCGAGGCGATTGCGCTGTGCGAGGCGCAGGGCATCGGCAAGGGCGTCACCAATTACCGCCTGCGCGACTGGGGCATTTCGCGCCAGCGCTACTGGGGTTGCCCGATCCCGGTGATCCATTGCCCCACCTGCGGCGTGGTGCCCGAGGCCAAGCAGAACCTGCCGGTGCAACTGCCCGATGATGTCACCTTTGACATTCCCGGGAACCCGCTGGACCGCCACCCGACCTGGCGCAATTGCACCTGCCCGAAATGTGGTGCTGCGGCCCGGCGCGAGACAGACACGATGGACACTTTCGTCGACAGCTCGTGGTATTACGCCCGCTTCACCGCGCCGCGCGCCACCACGCCGACCGTGGCCGAAGATGCCGATTACTGGATGAACGTCGATCAGTATATCGGCGGCATCGAACATGCGATCCTGCACCTGCTCTACTCGCGGTTCTTCGCCCGCGCGATGGCCGCCACCGGCCACCTGCCGCAGAAGGCCATCGAGCCGTTCAATGCGCTGTTCACGCAGGGCATGGTGACGCATGAGATCTACAAGACCACCGACGCGAAGGGGCGTCCGGTCTATCACCTGCCGGAGGATGTGACCGACGGCAAACTGGCCGACGGCACGGCAGTAGAGATCATCCCCTCTGCCAAGATGTCGAAATCCAAGAAGAACGTCGTCGATCCGATGAACATCATCGCCGCCTTCGGGGCCGATACCGCGCGCTGGTTCGTGATGTCGGACAGCCCGCCGGAACGGGATGTGGAATGGACGGCCTCGGGGGCCGAAGCGGCCTACAAGCACCTCAGCCGGGTCTGGTCGCTTTGCGTCCGCATCGCAGAGCTGCCCGCCGATCACAGCGGCAGCACCGATGCCGATCTGGCAAAGGCCACCGCCAAGGCCGTGCATGAGGTGACGCAGAGCATTGACAGCTTTGCCTTCAACAAGGCCATCGCCAAGCTTTATGAATTCACCAATACGCTGGCAAAGGCCAATGCCTCCAAACCCGCGCAACAGGCGGCAATGCGCACGCTGGCACAGCTGATGTCGCCGATGGTGCCGCATATCGCCGAATCGATCTGGACCTGTCAGGGCGGCGCGGGGCTTTGCGCGCAGGCCCCCTGGCCAAAGGCCGATCCGGCGCTGCTGATCGACGATACCGTCACCCTGCCGATCCAGATCAATGGCAAGCGGCGGGCGGAAATCAGCGTGCCCAAGGATATGCCTGCTTCCGAGGTTGAAAAACGCGCCCTTGCGGAAGAGGATGTGATCAAGTTCTTGGCCGGGCAGCCGGTCAAGAAGATCATCGTCGTGCCGGGGCGTATCATCAATGTCGTCGTTTAACCGCCGTTTCCTGCTGGGCCTGCTGGCCCTTGCCCCTGCCGCCTGCACCTTTACCCCGGCCTATGCGCCGGGGGGGCCTGCGGCGGGCTTGCAGAATGCGGTGCGGGTCGACAACCCCGACAGCAAGAACAGCTTCGATCTGGTGGAGCGGCTGGAAGAGCGGCTGGGCCGCCCTCAGACGCCACGATTCGCGCTGCGCTATACCATCACCACCAAGTCGATCGGCGTCGGCATCACCCCCGAAAACGCGACAACCCGCTACAATCTGAACGGAACCGTCGATTGGGTTCTGACCGATCTGGCGGGCACCACCGTCACCCAAGGCCGCGCGCAAAGCTTTACCTCGTGGTCGGCCACCGGCTCCACCGTGGCGGGGCTGTCTGCCGAAGAGGATGCGGCCTATCGCCTGATGCGGATTCTGGCCGATCAGATCGTCACCCGGCTTGTCGCCTCGGCGGGCAGCATCCTGTGACCGCCGCGCCATGAAACTTTCGGGCGCAGCCGCCACCGCCTATTTCGCCAAACCCGATCCCGCCGCCACCGGAGTGCTGATCTTCGGGCAGGATGCGATGCGGGTCGCGATGCGGCGGCAAGAGCTGATCGCCGCCCTGATCGGGCCGGAGGGCGAGGCCGAAATGCGGCTGTCGCGCCTGCCCGCCGCAGAGGTGCGCAAGGATCCTGCCGCGCTGATGGACGCACTGAAGGCGCAAGGCTTTTTTCCCGGCCCGCGCGTGGCGTTTCTGGAGGATGCGACCGACACGATGGCCCCGCTGGTGACGGCGGCGCTGAAGGACTGGCGGCCGGGCGATGCACAGCTTGTGGTGACCGCAGGCGGGCTGACCACCAAATCTGCCTTGGTCAAATTGTTTGACGCCCATCCTTCGGCCCGCTGCATCGGCCTTTATGATGATCCGCCCTCGCGCGAGGAAATCGAGGCGACGCTGCAAAAGGCGGGGCTGACCCAGATCGACCGCGCCGCGATGACAGATCTGCTCAGCCTCGCCCGCGATCTGGATCCCGGCGATTTTCGTCAGACCGTCGAAAAGATCGCGCTCTACAAATGGGGCGATACCACGCCGCTGATGGCCGAGGATGTGGCTGCCATGGCCCCCGCCACCATCGAGGCCGAAGTCGATGATCTTATCGATGCGGTGGCCGAAGGTCGGTCGGGGGCCATCGGCCCGCTGATCCGGCGGCTGGAGGGGCAGGGCACGCTGCCGGTGACGCTGTGCATTTTCACGCTGCGCCATTTCCGCACCCTGCACGCGCTGGCCACCGATCAAAGCGGGCAGGCGGTTTTCCGGGTGCGCGGCCCGCGCAAGGACCGCATCCTGCGACAGTCGAAGGATTGGGCGGTCAAGCGGCTGGAAGATGCGCTTGGCCTGATCGTGGATACCGACCTCACGCTGCGCTCCACCTCCAAGGCCCCTGCGATGGCGGTGATGGAGCGGGCGATGATCCGACTGGCGATGATGAAGCGCTAGGCCATTAACCTAGCCTTTACCCTTTCGCGCGACGCTCACGGCATGACCAGTTCCCGCGCCTTTCACGAAGCAAGCCTGCCGCTGTTCGCCCCACCGGGCGACGAGGATGAGGCCATTGCAACCCCGCTTGCAGGCCGTCTGCCCTCGTATATCGCGGATCACCGCAAACGCCTGCGCGCACGCTTTACCGAAGGCGGGGCCGGCGCGATGGCGGATTATGAATTGCTGGAACTGGTGCTGTTCCGTGCCTTGCCCCGGCTGGATGTCAAACCGCTGGCCCGGCTGCTGCTGGACACTTTCGGCGATTTCAACCGGGTGGTCACAGCGCCCGCCCCCCGTCTGCTGGCGGTGAAGGGGGTGGGCGAGGCGGTGGTGCTGGAGCTGAAGGTGCTGGAGGCCGCAGCACAGCGTATGGCCCGCGCCAGGGTGATGCAGCGCGCCATCCTGTCCTCCTGGGATGCGCTGCTCGACTATTGCCACACCGCCATGGCGCATCGGGAAACCGAACAGTTCCGCATCCTGTTTCTCGACCGCAAGAATGTGCTGATCGCGGATGAGGAACAGGCCAAAGGCACAGTGGATCATGTGCCGGTCTATCCGCGCGAGGTGGTGAAGCGGGCGCTGGAGTTGAATGCGAGCGCGCTGATTCTGGTGCACAATCACCCCTCGGGCGACCCCACACCCTCGGATGCCGATATCAGTATGACCATGCAGATACGCGATGCGGCCGATGTGCTGGGCATCACCCTGCATGACCATCTGATCATCGGCAAGGAACGCGAGCTCAGTTTTCGGGCGCAGCACTATCTGTAGTGGCGGGCCGCAGCCAGAGTTCGACGCGGCGGTTTGCCCGCCGTCCTGCCGCCGTGGTATCGCAGGCCATCGGCAGCGCCTCGCCAAAGGCCTCGACCCGCGGGAAGGCCTGCCCTTCGGCCAGATCGGGCACGGCCTCGGCCAAAGCGGTGGCAATGCCCATCGCCCGGCTTTCCGACAGCGCCATATTGGCCGCCGCATCGCCGGACCCGTCCGAAAATCCGGCGAGGATCACATCCAGCCCCTTGAACGCCCCGACCGCCAGCAACTGCCCCAAGAGTTGCAGGTTTTCGCGGCTGCGCGCATCCAGCGTGCTGCTGCCATCCTCGAACCGGAAGGTCAGCGAGGACCGGCTGGCCCCCGCCATCACATCGGCAAGGCGTTTCAGCTCGTCCAGCGGCACATCGCCGCCCGCGCCCTTGATCGCATTCAGCAAGCGCAGGCCGTCGGCGGTCAAAGGCACCACCTCCGGCGCGCGGTCCACATACCCCGCCTCGGCCACAGCCGCCTGCGCGGCGGGGTGATCGAGAAATTCCAGCATTTCCCGCACGAACAGCGGCAGGCGGCGGCGCGGGGTCAACAGATGCAGCGGCAGGGTCAGCGGGTAATCCTCAGCCTTGACCGAGGCGCGCACTGGCAGCAGCAGAAAACCACAACTGTCGGTCAGCGGCAGCGCCCGGGCCGCGCCCTTGGCTGATTGGCCGGTGATCGCCAGCGCCCAAGGATCACGCGCCACCGCCTCGGCCAGATCGGCCACGCTGTCATGCTCCACCACCGCCGCCACATCGCGGCCCAGCCGCGCGGCCAGCGCCTCTTGCATCGAGGTGTCGCGGGACAGCGCGTGCAGCACCAGCGGCATATCCGGCCCGCCCAACTCCTGCCAGTTGCGGATCTCGCCCGACAGCGCGCGCGCCAGATCCGGGGTAGAGATGCGGGGGTGGATATTGTCCTGCGCCACAATCGGGATCAGCGCATCCAGCCCCATCGCCCGCGCGCCAAACCCCTTGTCTGCCGTCACCGACACCACCAGCTCTGCCGCGCCCGCCAGCAGCGCCGCGCGCCCCTGTTCTGGGGTGGAGGGGGTGAAGCTGATCTGCGCCAGCGCCTGACCGCTGCCCGGATCGGTCAGCCGGGTTTCAAAACCCTCGGCCAGTAGCTTGGTCTCGATGGTCAGGCCGCGCGTCGCGGCATAGGCGGCAAAAAGCCTGGGCAGCAGGGCATTGCCCGGCTCTTTTGCGCCCATGATCCGGATCATCGCGAAGGTGGCTGTCAGATCGGGGCAGCCCGGCCCTTCGCAGATCACGCCTTCGCCATCTAGCGTCAGCGGGCCGTATTTGGTGTCGACGCGGTAGAATTCACCGTCAAACCCCTGCAACGTGCCGTCGATGGACAAAGAGCCATCCCGTGCGGTCAAGGTGACATCCTGCGCAAAAGCACCTGTTCCGCAAAACGAGAGCGCGGCGAAAACCGCCGCGCACCAAAGCTTTCGCCGCATGAATGACCTACCTGTTACTTGGCAGCGAGTGTCATCTCCGGCACGAGATTTTTCAACACCAGAATGTCACCCGCTGCCGCACAATCGGGCATTGCCAGCGTCAATTCCGCCACCTCGACGGCACCGCCCCGCGAAGTCAGGGTTTCGCCCAGCAATTCGCGCCCGCAGGTCGCCTCTGTCACCGCGGCCTCGACCACCAGCTCTGCCGCCCCTGCCATCGGATAGGTGTAGATTTCGGCCAGCATCGGCAGATCCACCGTGCTGTCGCCCAGCAGGGTCAGGTATCCACCCTTGCTGGCCATGCCGGGGGCGGGGCGATGCGGATCGGCGGCAGAGACATGGCCCTTCTGGCCGTAATCCGCGCCGTTTTCAAAGGCATGAACCTGAAACGCATCCTGATCCAGCCATTGCACGGCAAACCGCTGCACGCCCGCCACCTCGGGCAGATCAATCTGGGCAGCCGTCTTTGTGCCATCGGCAAAGGCCAGCTCTACCTCGGCATTAGCTTTCAGGCCCGGCAGATCCAGAAACAAGGTGCCGGTGGAAGAGGTTTTCGCCGTCACCACCATCCCGCCATGCTTGACCACCACGCGCTCGGCGGGATGGCAGGGCGCGATCAGCGTCAGCCCGATCATGGCCCGATCCCGCGCCATCAGATCGAGTTGTCGGGGGCAGGCCTCTGCGCTGACGATGGGGGCGGGGGCAGCCGGGGCCAGGGCGGGCGCGGCGGGCAAGGCCGGTTTGCTTGGTGGGCTGGCCACATCCTCGGGGCCCGCAGCCAGCGGCACGACGCTGGACGGCGTCACCTCGGGCAGCGCCGCGAGGGTCTGCGCCTTGGTCGTGCGGTTCTGAACAAAATGCCCGGCACCCAGGCCAATGGCCAGAAGCGCAGAGGCAAGGGCGATGCGTCGTTGCAGCTTCATTTTCACGGCTCCACAGAAAATGCGTTGCTGCCGTGATAGGAGTCGAAAGGGGCCAATCCGTGGCGAAAGCGGGGAATGTTTCCAGCACGCCACCAAAGGAAAAGGGGGCCGCAGCCCCCCTTTCGCGTCAGGCCAGACGGCCGTGACAGTGCTTGAACTTCTCGCCCGATCCGCAGGGGCAGGGATCGTTGCGCGACGGATTGCCCCAGGTCGCCGGATCCGCCTCGTCAAAGCCGGGCAGCGCGGCGCTAGTGGCCTCGGGCAGCGCTGCGGGTTCCGGCTCGGGCTCTGCCGCGCGTTGCTGCGCCAGATATTGCGCCATCATCAACTGCTGCTCTTCCGCCGAGATCGGACGGACCAGCGCCAGTTTCTGCGTCACATCTTGGCGCAGACCATCGAGCATGGATTCAAACAGCGTGAAGCCTTCGTTCTTGTATTCCGACAGCGGGTCGCGCTGCGCATAGCCACGGAAGCCGACGACCGACCGCAGATGCTCCAGCCGCAGCAGATGCTCGCGCCATTTGCCGTCAATCGTTTGCAGCAACAGCTGCTTTTCGATGTTGCGCATGGTTTCCGGCCCGAAAGCGGCCAGTTTTTCATCCATCAGCGCATCCGAAGCCTTTTCCAGCCGCTCGCGGATCACGTCCTGATCGACGCCTTCTTCCTTGGCCCAGTCGATCACCTTCACGTCCAGACCGAGCTTTTCGATACAGGCGGCATAAAGCCCGGCGCTGTTCCACTGCTCAGGGTATGATTTCGACGGCATGAATTCTTCGACCAGATCGTCGACGACCTGATAGCGCATGTCCTGCACGATTTCCGACAGGTCTTCGGCCTGCATGATTTCCATGCGCTGCCCGAAGATGGCCTTGCGCTGGTCGTTCATCACATCGTCGAATTTCAGCAATTGCTTGCGCATGTCGAAGTTGCGGCCTTCGACCTTGGCCTGAGCCCGCTCCAGCGATTTGTTGACCCAGGGGTGAACAATCGCCTCGCCATCCTTCATGCCCAGTTTCGACAGCACGGAATCGAGCCGCTCTGACCCGAAGATGCGCATCAGGTCATCTTCCAGCGACAGGAAGAAACTGGACCGGCCCGGGTCGCCCTGACGGCCCGACCGGCCACGCAGCTGGTTGTCGATCCGGCGCGATTCGTGACGTTCGGTGGCCAGAACATAAAGCCCCCCCGCGTCGATCACCCGCTGCTTTTCGGCGGCATGTTCGGCCTCGATCCGGGTGCGGACCTCATCGGGGTGCAGATGCGGATCGGCGGCAATCGCCTCCATCACCTTCATCTCGACATTGCCGCCCAGCTGGATATCTGTGCCGCGACCGGCCATGTTGGTGGCGATGGTCACCGCGCCGAACTTGCCGGCATCGGCCACGATCTGCGCTTCCTGTTCGTGCTGGCGGGCGTTCAGCACGTTATGCGCGATGCCCTCTTTCTTCAGCAGGTCCGACAGGAATTCGGATTTCTCGATGGAGGTGGTGCCGACCAGCATCGGCTGGCCCTTTTCATGCGCCTCTTTGATCGCCTTCACCACGCCATCATATTTTTCGCGGGCGGTGCGATACACCTGGTCGTGATCGTCTTTCCGCGCCACAGGCCGGTTGGTCGGCACTTCCACCACACCCAGCTTGTAGATTTCCATGAATTCGTCGGCTTCGGTCTGGGCGGTGCCCGTCATCCCGGCCAGCTTGTCATACAGACGGAAATAGTTCTGGAAGGTGACAGAGGCGAGGGTCACGTTTTCGGGCTGGATCGCGACCTTTTCCTTCGCCTCGATGGCCTGATGCAACCCGTCCGACAACCGCCGTCCGCGCATCATGCGGCCGGTGAATTCGTCGATCAGCATCACCTCGCCATCGCGCACGATATAATTCTGATCCTTGTGGAACAGCTTGTGCGCGCGCAGGCCCTGATTGACGTGATGGACCAGCGTGGTGCTTTCCGGGTCATACAGGGTCTGGCCTTCGGGCAGCAGGCCAAGCTGGGTCAGCCGCTGTTCGACAAATTCGTTGCCATCCTCGGTAAAGGTGGCGTTGCGGCCTTTTTCGTCCAGCTTGTAATGCGTTTCCAGCAATTCCGGCATCAGCGCATCAACCGCCTGATACAGGTCCGAGCGGTCCTGCGACGGGCCGGAAATGATCAGCGGCGTGCGCGCCTCGTCGATCAGGATGCTGTCCACCTCGTCGACGATGGCATAGAAATGCCCGCGCTGCGCCATATCCTCGATCGAGGATTTCATGTTGTCGCGCAGGTAATCGAAGCCCAACTCGTTGTTGGTCGCATAGGTGATGTCGGCGCGGTAAGCCTCGCGCTTTTCCATATCCGGCTGATAGGGATAGACGACCCCGGTGGTTAGCCCGAGCGCAGAATAGACCTTGCTCATCCATTCGGCATCGCGCTTGGCAAGGTAATCGTTCACCGTCACCACATGCACGCCCTTGCCCGCCAAGGCGTTCAGATAGGCAGGAAAGGTGGCCATGAGGGTCTTGCCCTCGCCGGTTTTCATCTCGGCGATATTGCCCTGATGCAGGAAGATCCCCGCCTTCAGCTGCACATCAAACGCCCGCAGGCCAAGCGCCCGCCGCGCGGCTTCGCGGCAATTGGCAAAGGCTTCGGGCAGCAGCGTATCCAGGCTTTCACCGCCCTGTGCCCGCGCCTGAAACGCGCGGGTCTTTTCTTTCAGTCCCTCATCCGAGAGCGCCTGAAACTCTGGCTCCAGCGCATTGATCTTTGCGACCAGGGGGCGCACCGATTTGACCATGCGGTCATTCGGCGTTCCAAAGACCTTCCGCGCGAGCGTTCCGAGACCAAGCATGTTTTCTCCGCTGTGTCTTGCTGACAAGATCGTGCGAGGCTTAGGGGGTCATGGCACTTGCCCGCCTCACCCAGCTTTCATAGAAGAACCCGGAAAGGCGCGAAGGTGCCCCGTCTCGCGCGACCTCCGCGATGTAAGGGGCGGCTCGGCCCAAGTCAACGTGGCGCAAGGCGCAGCCCCGATCAGGAGACGGTGATAATGGCGAAAATGACGAAATTCCTCGGCGTAATCGCGCTTGGTGCGGCCCTGATGGCCGGGCCGGTGCTGGCAGAGGAGCTTTCGCCCGAAACGGTGGTTGCGACGGTCAATGGCAAGGCGATCACGCTGGGCCATATGCTGGTGATGCGCGCCACTTTGCCCGCGCAATACCAGTCTTTGCCCGATGACGTGCTGTTCAAGGGTATTCTGGATCAGCTGGTGCAACAGGCCGCACTGGCCGAGTCGGTCGAGCCGACGCTGGCCAAGCGCGATCTGCTGCAACTGGAAAACGACCGTCGCGGCACGCTGTCGGGCATCGCGCTGCAGGCCGTGGTCGACAAGGCCGTGACGGACAAGGCCCTGCAGGCGCTGTATGACAGCCGCTTCAAGGATGCCAAACCCGGCACCGAATATCACGCCGCCCATATCCTTGTGGACAGCGAAGACAAGGCAAAGGAGATCAAGGCGCAGATCGAAGGCGGCGTTGAATTTGCCGATGCCGCCAAGACCCACAGCAGCGACGGCGCTGCCGCCAATGGCGGCGATCTGGGCTGGTTCGGCCCGGGCATGATGGTGAAACCCTTCGAGGATGCGGTTCTGGCGATGAAGTCAGGCGAGCTGGCAGGCCCGGTTCAGACCGATTTCGGCTGGCACCTGATCAAGCTGATCGAAACCCGCGACGCGACAGTGCCGAGCCTTGACGATCTGCGCGACGAACTTGCCGCCGAGATTGAAAAGCAGGCCATTGCGGATCATCTTGCCGCCCTGACCAAGGATGCAAAGATCGAGAAGCCCGGCGAAGGGATTGACCCGGCGGTGCTGAAAGATCAGACCTTGCTCGACAAGTAATCCCGGCAGAGGGGGAAAACCATGGCCAAGACCGATTGGAAAGCCGAAGCAAAGGCGCTGAAGAAGAAACTGAAGAAAAAGGTTTCCGATCTGTCAGCGCAATTGGCCGAAGCGGGGGCCGCTGTTGGGGCCGAAGTGGCGGATGCAGCCGAAACGGCGGTGGCGGCGGTCAAGAAGGCGGCAAAGCCTGTCTCGCCGCTGGCTCCCAAGGACGGGTTTCCCAAGCTGCCGGTGATCAAGGGCGCGTCTTTCGCGGCAATCGGGGCCGGGATCAAATACCAGAATCGCAAGGATGTAATGCTGGTGCATCTGGCCCCCGGCACCACCGTGGCAGGGGTGTTCACCCGCTCCTCCACCCGGTCGGGCTGTGTGCGTGATTGTCAGGACAAGCTGGCGATGAAAGTTCCCGCCGGGGCGGGGGCGGCCATCGTTGTCAACTCCGGCAATTCCAATGCCTTTACCGGCAAGGTCGGCGATGCGGCTGTGGCCGCCGTCACCGGCGGCGTGGCCGAGGCGCTGGCGCTGCCCGCCTCGCGCGTGTTTTCCTCCTCCACCGGCGTGATCGGCGAGCCGCTGCCCTTCGAGAAGATCACTGCCGTCATTCCGCAACTGACCGCAGATCTGACCGAAGAGGCCATCCAGATGGCCGCCGAAGCCATCATGACCACTGACACCTTCCCGAAAGGGGCGGCTGCGGTGATCGAGGGCGAGGGCGGGCCGATCCATATTTCGGGCATCGCCAAAGGCTCGGGCATGATCGCGCCCGACATGGCTACGATGCTGGTCTATCTGTTCACCGATGCCAAGATCAGCGCCGCCAATCTGCAAAAGATGCTGGCGCGCAATGTCGACAGCACCTTCAACTCCATCACCGTCGACAGCGACACCTCGACCTCCGACACGCTGCTGCTCTGCGCCACCGGCCAGTCCGCTGCCGCCGAGGTGAAGGGCCCGGTGGCAAAGGCCTTTGAGGCGGCGCTGCGCGAGGTGATGATGAGCCTCGCGCATCAGGTGATCCGCGATGGCGAAGGCGCCACGAAATTCGTGGAAATCCGCGTGACAGGCGCCGCCTCGCCCGAAGATGCGGGCCGGGTTGCCATGTCCATCGCCAATTCGCCGCTGGTGAAAACGGCGGTGGCCGGGCAGGATCCGAACTGGGGTCGCATCGTGGCCGCAATCGGCAAATCCGGCGCTGCGGCAGACCGGGACCGGCTGAAGATCACCTTTGGCGATATTCTGGTGGCCGAAAAGGGCTGGCGCAACCCGGCCTATCGTGAAGAGGATGGGGCGGCCTATATGCTACGCGACGAATTGGTGATCGGCGTTGATCTGGGTCTTGGGCGGGCCGCACGCACTGTCTGGACCTGCGATCTGACCGACCGCTATATCGCCATCAATGCGGATTACCGCTCTTGAAAATCGTCCTTGTCGCCGCCGTGGCGCTCATTGATGCCGATGGCCGGGTGTTGCTGGCGCAACGCCCGGAAGGCAAATCCCTTGCCGGGTTGTGGGAGTTTCCGGGCGGCAAGGTGGAGCCGGGGGAAACCCCGGAAGTCGCGCTGATCCGCGAACTGAAGGAAGAGCTGGGCATCGACACCTGGAAAAGCTGCCTCGCGCCGCTGACCTTTGCCAGCCATGCCTATGAGCAGTTTCACCTGCTGATGCCGCTTTTTGCCTGCCGCCGCTGGGAGGGCACGCCGACCGGCCGCGAGGGCCAGCGACTCAGTTGGGCACGCGCGGATAAACTCAAAGACTACCCCATGCCACCCGCAGACATCCCTCTGATACCAATCTTGCGCGACTGGCTATAAAACAGGCAAAAATAGTGCTGAGACGGCCGGAATTGCGACGTTTTTGTTATTCCAAAGTTAAGCCTTTTGTCGCTATCCTGTCATACGAGGCTGCATATTTGGGGGGAGACAGAATGCTGCGCACGATATCTTTGGGAAGCTGTATTTCGGTTCAGGGCGTCGTTGTCGGCAAGACCGCCGATGGCAAGCTGATGGTTCGCGTCGATGACAAGACCTTTGTCGGCTATCCCGTATCAGGTGCCCGCGCCGCCTGATCCTTGCAGCCAGATCGCTGAGATCCGATAGAATAGACAAAGGCCGGGCATCTCGCCCGGCCTTGTTCATTTCTGGCGTCGCAAGATCAGTCCAGCTTGCGCTGGACCTCCTCGCGTTCAAAGATCTCGATGACATCGCCGGGGCGGATGTCTTCGTAGCGTTCAAAGGCCATGCCACATTCCTGGCCCGACTGCACTTCCTTGACCTCATCCTTGAAGCGTTTGAGGGTCTTGAGCGTGCCTTCGTGGATGACCACACTGTCACGCAGCAGGCGCACACCGGCAGAGCGGCGGGCGATGCCCTCGGTGACGATACAGCCAGCCACCATGCCAACGCCGGTGACCTTGAACACTTCCTTGATCTGCGCATAACCGATGAAGGTTTCGCGCACTTCGGCCTTGAGCAGGCCCGAGGCCGCCGCTTTGATATCATCCATCAGATCATAGATGATCGAGTAATAGCGCAGCTCGACCCCCTTCTGATGGGCGGTGTTGCGCGCCGAAGCATTGGCACGCACGTTGAAGCCGATCACCGGCGCGCCCGAGGCTTCTGCCAGCGTCACGTCCGATTCGGTGATGGCGCCAACGCCGTAATGCAGGATGCGCACGCGCACCTCGGCATTGCCAACCTTTTCCAGCGCCTGCACGATGGCCTCGGCAGAGCCCTGAACATCGGCCTTCACCACCACCGGCAGTTCGGCAACGCTCTGATCCGCCTTGGCTTTCGCCATCAGCTGTTCCATCGTCACCGCCGCACCGGCAGCCGCACGTTTGTCACGTGTTGCGCTTTCACGATAGGTTGCGATTTCGCGCGCCTGAGCTTCGGTTTCCACCACGTTCAGCACGTCACCGGCTTGCGGCGTGCCGTTCAGGCCCAGCACTTCAACCGGAACCGACGGACCGGCCTCGGTGACCACATCGCCCTTGTCGTTGATCAGCGCCCGCACCTTGCCCCACTGCTCGCCCACGACGAAGATATCGCCTTTCTTGAGCGTGCCGTGCTGCACCAAAACAGTTGCCACTGGGCCACGGCCGACATCCAGCTTGGCTTCGATCACTGCACCCATTGCCGCACGGGCAGGGTTGGCGCGCAGTTCCAGAATCTCGGCCTGAAGCGCGATAGCTTCCAGCAGGTTATCAAGGCCCTGGCCGGTCTTGGCCGAAACTTCGACATCCTGCACATCGCCCGACATTTCTTCGACGACGACTTCGTGTTGCAGCAGGTCGGTGCGGACCTTGGTCGGGTTCGCGCCGTGCTTGTCGACCTTGTTGATGGCCACGATCATCGGCACTTTCGCCGCTTTCGCGTGATTGATCGCCTCGATCGTCTGCGGCATCACGGCATCATCTGCCGCAACCACCAGCACCACGATATCCGTCACATGCGCGCCACGGGCCCGCATCGAGGTGAAGGCCGCGTGGCCGGGCGTATCGAGGAAGGTCAACAGCGCGCCGTTTTCGGTTTTCACCTGATAGGCACCGATGTGCTGGGTGATCCCGCCAGCCTCGCCAGAGACCACATTCGCCTTGCGAATCGCATCCAGAAGCGAGGTTTTGCCGTGGTCGACGTGGCCCATGATGGTCACGATCGGCGGACGCGGCAGCAGATCCTCGGCCTTGTCCTGAACCGAATCGATCACCTGTTCCACGTCGGAATCCGACACGCGCACCGCGCGGTGGCCGAATTCCTCGATCACCAGCTCGGCCGTATCGGCGTCGATGGTCTGGTTCATGGTGACCATCATGCCCATTTTCATGAGCGACTTGACCACATCGGCGGCGCGTTCCGCCATCCGGTTGGCCAGTTCCTGCACCACGATCGTTTCCGGCAGCTGCACATCGCGCACCTGCTTTTCGGGCTTCTGACCGAAGCCCATCGCCTTCTGGCGGGCCTTTTCCTGCTTGCGCTTCATCGCGGCGAGCGAGCGTGTGCGCCCGCCCTCGCCATCCAGCGCGGCGTTCAGGGTCAGCTTGCCGGCGCGGCGGCCATCGTCGCCCTTGTTCTTGGACGTGCGATCCCGGTCTTCGCGTTCGCGGTCGGTCTTGCGCGGGCTGAGGCCGGGTTTGGCCGAGGCCGGGCCACGGTTGTCCTCGGTCGCGGCAGGGGCCGCGGCGGGCGCGTCCTTTTCCTTGGCGGCGGGGCTCGCAGGCTGATCTTTCGGCTGTGCCGATTTCGGGCGGGTGCCCAGAACATCGGCTTTGCGGGCCGCAGCAGCCGCGAGTTTCGCTTCGGCTTCGGCACGCGCCGCGCGCTCTTCTTCTTCGGCCTTGGCTTTCAGCGCGGCCTCACGGGCACGCTCTTCCTGCTCTTTGGCCTCGATCTCGTCGCGGCGACGCTGACGATCTTCTTCGCGCTGACGATCTTCGGCCGCGCGGCGGATGTTGTCTTCCTGTTCGCGCGCTTTCGCAGCACGAAGCGCCGCCAGACGGCGCTCCATCTCGGCATCGGAAATCCCGGCCGGACGTTTGGAGGGATCTCCCAGATGCGGCGCAGAGCCGCCCGCGGCAGCACCACCCGTCGCACCCGGTTTCGGAACCACAACGCGCTTGCGTTTGGTTTCCACCACCACGCTCTTTGTGCGGCCATGGGAGAAGCTCTGCTTCACCTGACCGGAACGCGGCGTGTTGCCACCACCAAGCCCAAGGGGTTTTTTGCCGTCTGTATCGCTCATGCCGTCTTCGTATCCCTTCCGGCGGTCTCGCCGCCGACTTGCCCACCCGCTCCGCCAAATCGGAGCCCGGTAAGCCTTGCCGCTTCCTCTACAACACGGTTGCTGAGTCCACCAGCCGCAAGCGCGCCGTGTATTGCATGTTCACGACCGAATGCCAAACCCATTTCCTGGGCTGTCAGACAACTGATGAACTTGCCCGTTCCTTCCGGCGGCCTGAGCTTGGATTTCCCCCGCTCCGACCCGTCACTGGCCTGAATCAGGACGCGTGCCTGACCGGAGACCAGCCAATCCTTCACCTTCTCGTAGCCGGTGATCGCCAGCCCGGCCTTGCGGGCAAGGCTCAGCAGATCCACGGTGCGCCGCGCCAGCAGACCTTCGATCAGATCGGACAGCCCGTCCGGCACCTTTGCGGGTTGCCGGGCGGCGCGGGAAAACAGCCCCTTCGCCGCCGCCCTGTCGATCAACGCGCGGTCCGCTGCCACATAGATGCCCCTGCCGGGCAGGCGGCCCAGCAGGTCCGGCACCACCATGCCATCAGGGCCCAGCACAAAGCGGATCAACCCGCCTTTGGGCTGGCTTTCACCGGAGGCAATGCACTTGCGCTCCGGGTCTTGCGTCGTATCTGTCCGGCCCCCGCGTGTCACGCCTGGTGCTCCGAGGCCAATCAGGCCTCGGCCTCCTCTTCGTCGTCGCCGTCGACTTCCGCGTCGTCCGTCTCGGTGGCGAGTTCGGTCGGGTCCACCCAGCCCAGCATCACGCGGGCCGTCATCACCAAATGCTGCGCCTCTTCCAGCGAAACGTCAAACTTTTCAAGCACACCGTCGTCCTTCTTGCGCTGGCCGTTCTCGGTGGTCCAGCCACCGGCCAGCTCCCAGTCGGCGCAGGTCGCAAAGTCTTCCAGCGTCTTGATGCCATCCTTGGCCAGCGCCTCGATCATCTGCGGCGTCAGACCTTCAAAATTGAACAGGCTGTCATCGACACCCAGCGCCCGCGCGGTTTCAATCGCCTTGCGGTTCTGTTCTTCGATGTAGTCCCGTGCGCGCGCCTGAAGCTCGCCCGCCGTGCCCTCATCAAAGCCATCAATCGACAGAAGCTCGTCCTGTTCGACGTAGGCCACTTCTTCCAGATTGGTGAAGCCTTCCGCGACCAGCAGCTGCGCCATCATCTCGTCAATGTCGAGCGTGTCCATGAACAGCTTGGTGCGTTCTGCGAATTCGGCCTGACGACGCGCCGATTCTTCGGCTTCGGTCATGATGTCGATATCGAGGCCGGTCAGCTGCGATGCCAGACGCACGTTCTGGCCACGACGGCCGATGGCGAGGCTCAGCTGCTCGTCCGGCACCACGACTTCGATCTTGCCCGCGTCATCGTCGATCACAACCTTCGACACTTCGGCCGGTTGCAGCGCGTTCACGAGGAAGGTCGCCTGATCCTGATTCCACGGAATGATGTCGATCTTTTCGCCCTGAAGCTCGTTCACCACGGCCTGCACACGGCTGCCGCGCATCCCGACGCAGGCGCCGACCGGATCAATCGAGTTGTCATAGGAAATCACCGCAATCTTGGCGCGCGACCCCGGATCCCGCGCCACAGCCTTGATTTCAATGATGTTGTCATAGATTTCCGGCACTTCCATCTTGAACAGTTCGGCCATGAACTGCGGGTCGGTGCGGCTGAGGAACACCTGCGGGCCACGCGCTTCGCGACGCACATCCTTGATGTAGCAGCGGATCCGGTCATTCGGGCGATAGCTTTCGCGGCCGATCTTTTCGTTGCGGCGCAGGATGCCTTCACCCCGACCGATATCCACGATCAGGTTGCCATATTCCTCGCGCTTGACCACACCATTGATGATGGTGCCCTTGCGGTCCTTGAATTCATCATACTGGCGATCCCGCTCGGCTTCGCGCACCTTTTGCAGGATCACCTGCTTGGCGCTTTGCGCGGCGATGCGGCCCAGATCCACCGGCGGCACCTCGTCGATCACTTCGTCGCCGATCTGCGGGTCGGACAGGTAGGATTTCGCCTGTTTGACCGTCAGCTGGGCGTGGTGATTCTCCACCTCCTCATCCGCCACAACGGTGCGGATGCGGGCAAAGGTGGCACGGCCGGTCTTGCGGTCGATCTTCACCCGGATGTCGAGCTCCGAGCCATAGCGCGATTTGGCAGCACGGGCGAGGGATTCCTCCATCGCCTGAATGACCAGATCGGGGTCGATCATCTTTTCGCGTGCGACCGCTTCGGCGGTTTGAAGCAGTTCCAGCTGGTTCGCAGACGTAATCGCCATGATATCCCTCTTGGCCTTCAGTGTTTGGTCGCAGGGGTTTCCGACTCTTCGTCGTCATCCCCGTCGGTTTCTTCGATCTCGTCGAACTGGCTTTCATCGACAATGCCCGCAGCCTTGCGCTGGCGCAGCATTTCTGCGATCAGCTCGTCGGTCAGCAGCAGCTTCGCATCCGACAGCCAGTCGAATTGCAGACCGATGGTGACGCTTTCGCCACCCTCTTCGATCTCGATCAGCACCTCGTCGCCTTCGGTGCCCGCCAGCACGCCCTTGAAGCGGCGGCGGCCGTCGATCAGCTCGGTTGTCTCAAGCCGCGCCTCGTAATCCGACCACATGTCGAAATCCTTCAGGCGGGTCAGCGGCCGGTCGATACCGGGCGAGGAGACTTCGAGGATATAGTTTTCCTCGATCGGGTCTTCCACATCCAGAACGGCGGACACGGCGGTCGAAATGGCGGCACATTCGTCCACTTCGATGCCGCCATCCGGACGATCTGCCATGATTTGCAGCGTCCGCATCTTGCCGCCCATCAGACGGATGCGCACCAGTTCGAAGCCGAGGCCTTCGATGACGGGGCCGACGATATCCGCAAGGCGGCGATCAATGGCGGTTTTGGCGATGAGGTCGGACATCTATGTTCCAAAAACAAAAAACGGGCTCACAGGGCCCGTTTGCATCTTACGATGGGCTTCCGGTGTGGACCCGAAAGCGCCGCTGTTGAAGGGGACATAGCGCAGGTTTCCTGCAATTGCAAGGGGAGGCCTTGCGGAGGCCGGGGACGGCGCAACAGGCCGCCCCCGGCATGGACCGTTATGCCTCGACCACCTGATCTTTCGTTTTCCACAGCGACACCACGATCCCGGCACCCAGGATCGCGAAGGTGATGCCCAGCGACCAGGCCGGCGGGAACTTCTCCCAGCCCATCAGATCCGCGATGAAGATCTTGGAGCCGATGAACACCAGCAGGATCGACAGCGCATATTTCAGATAGGCGAAGCGGTGCAGAATGGCCGACAGCGCGAAATACAGCGCCCGCAGGCCCAGAATGGCAAAGATGTTCGACGTATAGACGATGAACGGGTCGGTGGTGATGGTGAATACGGCAGGCACCGAATCCACCGCAAAGACCAGATCCGCGATTTCGATCATCACCAGCGCCAGAAACAGCGGCGTGGCAAAGCGCACCAGACGCCCGGTTTCGGGATGCGGTTTCTTCACAAAGAAATCATGCCCATGCAGATCGTCGGTGACATGGAACCACCGCTTCATCACCCGCAACACCGGGTTGGCGTGCAGGTCAGGCTCTTTGTCCGAGGAAAACAGCATCTTGATCCCGGTCAGGATCAAGAACACCGCAAAGATATACAGAACCCAGTGATATTCCGCGACCAGCGTCGCCCCCAGCCCGATCATGATGCCCCGCAGCACGATCACCCCCAGGATGCCCCAGAACAGCACCCGGTGCTGATAGATGCGCGGCACGGCAAAAAAGCCGAAGATCAGCGCGATGACAAAGATATTGTCCAGTGCGAGGGTTTTTTCGACGACAAAGGCCGTCAGATATTGCGCCGTTGCGGTCGCCCCCATCTGCCACCAGACAAAGCCCGAAAAGGCCAGCCCGAGGGCGATGTAGAAGGCCGACATCCGCAGACTTTCGGCCACCCCGATCTCGTGATCGGTCTTGTTTGTCACGCCCAGATCCAGTGCCAGCAGCCCCAGAACCAGCGTCAGGAACACGGCCCACATCCAGACCGGCGTTCCCATGAAGAGTATTGTTAAAATGTCCATCCCTGACCTCCTTGCATGTTGCTGCGCTTGAGGTCAGGCCGAAGGCTCCGGGCTGGCATCGAGCGCGCTCGATGCGGTCCGACATCACGACATCTTCATGTCGTCAGAGGGGCCCGGTCCGCTTGTCAAAGATGTGATGTGGCGGCGCGGTTTCAAGCCTCCGCCGAAAAATTTGCACCGGGATTATCGCGCCAGACCCGCCAGTTCAGCGGCGCGGCCAGCCCCAGCCAGATCGCATAGGGCAGGATCATGGTGAAGGCCCAGCCATCCAGCGACCAGAAGGTCCACAGCATGCCCAGCACGGCGCAGCACAGCAGGCCCATCACGGCGACCGAAAGCCCCATGCGGCGTGCGCCGAAAAACACTGGCGTCCACAGGGTGTTGAGCGCGATCTGCATCGCCCAGAACGCCATCGCATAGGCATTGCCCGCCAGCGGGGCCACCCGCGCTGCGGCCAGCGCCGACAGGACATAGATCGTAGTCCAGGCCACCGGGAACATCCAGTTTTTCGGCCGCCAGTCCGGTTTTACCAGGCTTTCATACCAGGCACCCGGTTTGAACAGCACGCCCGTCAGCCCTGCCGCCGCTGAGGCGATCAGGAAAAGAAACGCAAGCTGCCAGTCAAAGCCCGCAGCACCGGCGATTTCGGGTGTCATGTGTCAGTCGTCCTTCATCAGCGGGCGCAGCCCATCCATCACATGCACAAGCTCTGACGAGATGCCCGGTTCCGACAGGGCATGGCCTGCCATCGTCACCATACGCAAATCACATCCGCGCCAGCCCTTCGCCAGCTTCCACGCCGACAGCGGCGGGCAGATCATGTCATAGCGGCCCTGCACGATGGTCGCCGTCAGATGTTCGATCCGGTGCCGCTCGCGCAGAATCCAGCCATCGGCCTCCAGAAACACCGCATTCTGGAAATAGTGATTCTCCAGCCGTGAAAACGCGCGGGCATATTCCGACGGGCTTTCATAATGTCCGCCATCGGCGGCAATCGCCGCCAGCGCATTTTCCCACTGCGCCCAAAGCCGCGCATAGCGCATTTCCTCGACCATATTGCCGGAAAACAGGCGGCGGTGATAGGCCGCCACCAGATCGCCGCGCTCTGCCTCGGGAATCGGCTCCACAAACCGCGCCCACAGCTCGGGAAAAAACGCACCCGCGCCGCCGCCATAAAACCACTCCAGCTCGGCTTTCTGGCCCAGAAACACCCCGCGCAGCACCAGATGGCGCACCGCTTCGGGGTGGCTGATTGCATAGATCAGGGCCAGCGTCGCGCCCCAGCTTCCCCCGAACAGAATGAACCGCTCAATGTCCAGCGCCGCGCGGATGGCCTCGATATCCGCCACCAGATGCCATGTCGTATTCGCCAGAACCGAGGCCGTGGGCCGCGACCGGCCACAGCCGCGCTGATCGAACAGCACCACCCGATAGATTGCCGGGTCAAAATAGCGCCGCATCGCCGGGCTGCACCCGCCGCCCGGCCCGCCATGCAGCACCAGAACGGGAACCCCCGCCGGATTGCCGCATTGCTCCATATACACCCGATGCCCGTCGCCCATATCAATCATGCGCTGGTCGAACGGCTCGACCGGCGGGTAAAGATATTCGACTGCGCGCTTTTGGCCTGATCTGTGATCCATGATCGCACTATATAACGCGCGGAGGCGACGCTGCCACAGAAACCGGAAGGACCAACCATGACCATATCCACGATTGACCCGTCCGAAGTGGCGAAATTCGAGGCGATGGCAGCCGAATGGTGGGATCCGCAGGGCAAGTTCAAACCGCTGCACGAAATGAACCCCTGTCGGCTGGATTATATCACCAGCCAGATCGCCGCCGAATTCGGGCGTGAACTGCGCGGCCCGCTGCCGTTTGCCGGATTGCGGATTCTGGATATCGGCTGCGGCGGCGGCCTGTTGTCGGAACCGATGGCGCGGCTGGGGGCAACCGTGGTCGGGGCCGATGCCGCCCCGCGCAACATCCCGGTGGCCGAGATCCATGCCGCACAGATGGGCCTGACCATCGACTATCGCCACACCACCGCGGAAGCCCTGGCCGATGCCGGAGAGCAGTTCGACGTGGTGCTGAACATGGAGGTGGTGGAGCATGTGGCCGATCCGCTGGCCTATCTGACCGCCTGCCAGCACTTGCTGAAACCCGGCGGGCTGATGCTGTGTTCCACGCTCAACCGCAATGCCAAAAGCTTTGCCATGGCGATTGTCGGCGCCGAATATGTGATGCGCTGGCTGCCCAAAGGCACGCATGACTGGAAGAAGTTCATCACCCCGGACGAGCTTTACGACCTGATCCGCCGCGCCGGTCTGGATCCGGTGGATCGCAAGGGCATGGTGTTCAACCCGCTTGGCTGGAGTTGGAGCCTGTCTGCCCGCGACCTGTCTGTCAATTACGTCACCGCCAGCGTGAAGCGGTGAAATCCGTGCTGTTCTGGGGCCTTCTGATCCTTGGTGCGGCATGGGCGGGCACGGCGCTCTGGGTGCAATTTCCGTCGGCCCGCTGGGTGGTGGGGCTGTTCGTGCTGGCGGTGGCCGGGGTGATCTGGCTGCGGCTGTCCTCTGGCTGGGGCTGGGCCGGGCTGGGCCTGCTGTCGGCGCTGCTGGCGGTCTGGTATCTGACGCTGACCCCGCGACAGGACCGCGACTGGGCCCCCGATGTGGCGCGGATCGTGCATGGCGAGGTGGCGGGCGATCAGGTGACCCTGCACAATCTGCGCGCCTTCCGCTGGCAGACCCGCGACACGGCGGAACAGACATGGCAAAGCGGGGTCTATGATCTGCGCCAGCTGACCGGCGCCGACATGATCACCTCGGTCTGGTCCAGCCCGGACATCGCGCATCTGCTGGTCAGCTTCGGTTTTGCCGATGGGCGGCATGTGGTGTTTTCGGTGGAAATCCGGCGCGAGGCGGATGAAAAATTCAGCTCGCTTGGTGGATTCTTCCGCCAGTTCGAACTGGCACTGATCGCGGCGGACGAGGCCGATATCGTCAAGCTGCGCAGCAATTTTCGGGGCGAGGATGTGCGGCTCTATCCGCTGCGCCTGACGCCAGAGCAATTGCGCGCGGTGTTCCTGCGTTATGTCGAGCTGGGCAATGAGCTGAACCGGGCGCCGCGCTTCTACAACACGATCACCAGCAATTGCACGACGGTGGTGTGGCATCTGGTCAAGGTGCTGAAGCCCGATCTGGGGCTGGACCCGAGCCTGCTGCTGTCAGGCCGCCTGCCGGACTGGCTGCACCGGCTGGGCGTGCTGGAGGGCAGCGGCTCTCTGGCCGACATCCGCGAACAGGCCCGGATCAGTACCCGCGCGCAGGCCGCACCGGCGGAGGCCGATTTTTCCGCCTGGATCCGTGAGACGGGCAGGCCCGCGCCCTGACGGCGCTGGCCCCTGCGATCAGAAATCGAGCCCGAGGTCCAGCACCGGGGCAGAATGGGTCAGCGCCCCCACCGAGATGTAATCCACCCCGGTTGCCGCCACCTCGGCAATGCGCGGCAGCGCCATATTGCCCGAAGCCTCCAGCACCACGCGCCCTGCGGCCAGCGCCACGGCCTCGGCCAGTTGCGGCGTGGTCATATTGTCCAGCAAGACCACATCGGCCCCGCCGATGGCCAGAACCTCGGCCAGCTGATCCAGCCGGTCCACCTCGATCTCGATCCGCATCATATGCGAGCGTGCGGCCATCGCCGCCGCCAGCACCGCGCGCACCCCACCTGCGGCGGCGATATGGTTGTCCTTGATCAGGATCGCATCCGACAGGCCATAGCGGTGGTTCGCGCCGCCGCCATGGCGCACCGCCTCTTTTTCCACCGCGCGCAGGCCGGGCGTGGTTTTGCGGGTGCAGGTGATGCGCGCCTTGTGCCTGGCGGTTTGCGCCACAAAGGCGGCGGTCAGCGTGGCAATGCCCGTCAGCCGCCCCGCAAAGTTCAGCGCCACCCGTTCCGCCATCAGGATCGAACTGGCGCTGCCGCTGATGCGCAACAGCGGATCGCCTGCCGCAAAGGGCTGTCCATCCGTCCGCAGCGGCTCGATCCGCAGCGCAGGATCCACCAGACGGAAGGCCATGGCCGCAATGCGCAGACCCGAGGCCACGCCCGCCGCCCGGGCATTCAGCTGCGCCGCATAGGTCAGGCCCGGCGGAATCACCGCGCGGCAGGTTGCATCACCCATCGGGCCCAGATCTTCGATCAATGCGGCACGAACCAGCGGTTCCAGCAGAAGATCAGGCAGCATCAGGCAGGTTCCTTCATGTCACGCAGGCTTTCGGCCTGATCCAGCAACAGGCGCGAGCGTTGCGCCTGCGCCGGATCGGCAAGGGGATGATCGGTGCGGAAATGCCCGCCCCGGCTTTCGCGGCGCAGCAAGGCGGCGCTGGTGATCAGGGTGGCCGTGGCCAACATATTGTCCAGCGCGGCACTGGCAGAGGCCGTTGCGGCCAGCGCGGCGATACGGTCCAGCGCCCGGCGCAGCCCCGCGCCATCGCGCAGCACGCCCACGTGATCCGTCATCACCCGCCGCAATTGCGCCACCACAGCCGGATCTGTTCCCGCGCCCCCCTGCGCAAAGCGCAAGGCCAAGGGCGGTGCTTCGACACTGGCGGGCAGGCGGGCGGCAATGTCATCCGCCGCCCGATGGGCATAGACCAGCGCTTCGAGCAGGCCGTTGGACGCCAGCCGGTTCGCGCCATGCAGCCCGGTACAGGCCGCCTCGCCACAGACCCACAGGCCGGGCAGCGAGGCACGCCCCCACAGATCCGCCTCGACCCCGCCCATATGGTAATGCGCCGCAGCGGCCACCGGAATCGGCTGGGTCACCGGGTCGATCCCCGCGCGGGCGCAGGCCTCCGCCACTGCCGGAAAGCGGCTGAGGATCTCGTCTCCCAGACAGGCGCGGGTATCCAGCATCGGGTGCCGCCCGGCCTGCGATTCGGCAAAGATCGCCCGCGCCACCACATCGCGCGGCGCAAGCTCAGCATCCGGGTGATGGGCCAGCATGAAGCGCGCGCCACGGTCATTGATCAGCAACGCCCCTTCGCCCCGCAGCGCTTCGGTCGCCAAGGGGGCCGGGTCTTCGCCGCAGGCAATCGCGGTCGGGTGGAACTGCACGAATTCGGCATCGGCAATCACCGCCCCGGCCCGGGCCGCCATGCCGATCCCCTGCCCGCGAATCCGCGCCGGATTGGTGGTGACGGCATAAAGCCCGCCCGATCCCCCCCCCGCCAGCAGCACGGCAGGCGCCTCGACCCGCAGCGGAGCCGAAGGCATATCGGCGCGTTCCAGCCAGACACCGCTCACCCGCCCCGAAGTCACCGCCAGCGCCGAGGCCATCACTCCTTCGACCACTTGCACCGAAGGGGTGGCCCGCACCGCGCGCACCAGCGCCGCCATGATCTCGCGCCCGGCCTGATCGCCCTGCACCCGCACCACGCGCGCGCAGACATGCGCCGCCTCGCGCGACAGCACATAATCCCCCGCCGCCGTGCGATCAAACGGCGTGCCCAACCGTGTCAGATCCAGGATATGACCGCGCGCCGCCTGCGTGACCAGCGCCGCCACAGCCGGATCCACCGTGCCCGCCCCGGCGCGGATGGTATCCGCCGCATGGCTTTCGGCGCTGTCGCCTGCCCCGATCGCCGCCGCCACGCCGCCCTGCGCCCAGGCCGACGAGGCCCCCGCCCCCAGTGGCTCGGGCGAAATCAGAAGCACCGGACGCGGTGCCAGCCGCAGCGCCGCCGACAGCGCCGCCAGCCCCGCGCCGATGATGATGACGCGCGGCGTGTGCAGCGTCATGCCGCAGGCTTCCGCGACAGATCAATCATGCGCTGCACCGCGATCCGCGCCCGCGCCGCAATCTCTGGCTCCACCTCAACCGGGGTCGTCATCGAATGCAGCGACCACAGCACCTTTTCCAGCGTGATCATCTTCATGTAGGGGCACATGTTGCAGGGGCCGACGAACTCCACCTCCGGCAGCTCGTCCGCGATGTTGGAGGCCATCGAACATTCCGTCACCAGCAGCGCCTTGGCCGGCCTCATACGATGCACAAAGTCGATGATACCGGCGGTCGAGCCCGAAAAATCGGCCTCGGCCACCACATCCGGCGGACATTCGGGATGGGCGATGATCGTAGTATCGGGCTGGAAACTGCGGAAATCGCGCAGATCCGCCGCCGAAAACCGTTCATGCACGATGCAGGAGCCTTCCCACCAGACCACCCGCTTGCCGGGCACCTGCCGCGCCACATTCTGCGCCAGATACTGATCCGGCGTCATGATGACGGTATCGCTCTCCATCGCCGCCACGATCTGCGCCGCATTGGACGAGGTGCAGCAGATGTCAGAGGCGGCCTTCACCGCCGCCGTGGTGTTGACATAGCTGACGACGGGCGCGCCGGGATATTGCGCGCGCATCTGAGCGATGCCATCCGGCGTGATCGATTCCGCAAGGCTGCACCCCGCGCCCATGTCGGGTATCAGAACCGTCTTGCCAGGGTTGAGGATCTTCGAGGTTTCGGCCATGAAATGCACACCGCATTGCACGATCACATCCGCCTGAACCTCAACCGCCTTCACCGCCAGTTGCAGGCTGTCGCCCACCACATCGGCCACGCCGTGAAAGATATCCGGCGTCATGTAGTTATGGGCCAGAATGACCGCGTTCCGCTCGGCCTTCAGGCGGTTGATCGCCAGCACATAGGGGGCATGGCGCGCCCAATCGGCCAGCGGCACCACCCGCGCCATGCGCGCGTGAATGTCGCGCGTCGCCTCTGCCGCCTGCATCGAGGGGCGCAGATCGTAATGGCGGGCCAGTTCGGCGCGCATCGGAGAGAGGTCGGTCAACAGCGTCATATCGGTCAGGCCTCGCAGGGGGCTGGGTGCCCGGCGCTGTTACACGACTGGCCGTTATGACGCAATCTATTGAAAAATGGTCGTTTTTGGATGTTTACAAACAATCCGGGTGGTCAGCCCCGGCTGGCCGCCACCGCCTCGGCCCGCAACGCCTCGCCAAAAATCACCATCATCGGCCCGGTGCCGGACGCGCCCTGCCGCAACAGGCCGGGCAGATCGGCCAGTGCCGTCAGCCGTGCCACCTGCCAGCCGCAGGCGGTGGCAATCGCCGCCAGATCAGGGGTCAGCAGATCCACCCCAAGGGGCGGCACGTTCTGCGCCAGCATATAGGATTTGATCTCGCCATAGCCTTTGTTGTCATGCAGCATCAGGATCAGCGGCACCTGCGCCTCGGCGGCACTTGCCAGTTCCGCCAGCACGAATTGCACGCCGCCATCCCCCGACAGCGCCACCACCGGCCGGTCCCCCGACAGCCGCGCCCCGATGGCCGCAGGCAGGCCATATCCCAGCGTGCCATATCCGGTGGCCGAGTTGAAATAGCTGCCCGGTGTGGCGGCGGCAAAGGCCACGTTGCCCGCATAGACAAGCTGGGTGGAATCGCCCACGATCAGCGCATCCGGCAAGGTGTCCCGCACCATGTTCAGCAGATGCAGGTCGCCCTGCATCGCCTCGGGCAAAGCAGCGCGTCCCGCCTGCGCCGCGGCGGCCCGCGCGGCCCCGCTGCCCGGCAGCCGCGGGGCAATCGCCGCCAGCAGCGCCGCCGCCGTCAATCCGGCATCGCCCACCATTCCAAGATCCGGCATCACGCCGCGCAGGATCTGACAGGGATCAATATCGGCGCGGATCAGGGTGCCATTGATGGCAAACCCGCCATCCTCATACATGTCGTAATCCGTCGGGCCCAGTTCGGTACCCAGCGCCAGCACCACATCCGCCGTCGCGATCATTGCGCGCGGCGCGGGCATCGAGGCGGTCAGGTTGACGCCGAGCGGATGGTCGGGCGGCAACAGGCCACGGGCGTTGGTGGTCATCACCACCGGCGCATCCAGCGCCTCGGCCAGTGCCTGCACGGCGGTTGCCCGCACCGCACCTCCACCCGCAAGGATCACCGGGGCCTGCGCCGCCGACAGCAGTGCCGCAGCCTGGGCCACCAGATCCGGCGCAGGCCCGGGCCGCGACAGGCGCAGCGGGCGCTCGGGCAGCGTAAGGTTGGGGGCCGGGGCCAGCATCACGTCAATCGGCAGTTCCAGATGCACCGGGCGCGGGCGCGCGCCATCAAACACCGCAAAGGCCTGCGCCAGGGCCGGGGCCAGTTCCTCGGGCCGGTTCACCGTGCGGCTGAAGGCAGACACCCCGGCAATCAGCCCGCGCTGGTCCGGCAATTCGTGCAGCCAGCCTTCACCCGATCCCATGCGGCCATGGGCGTTGACGGTGGAAATCACCAGCATCGGCACCGAATCCGCATAGGCCTGCCCCATCGCGGTGGTGATATTGGTCATGCCGGGGCCGGAGATGATGAAACAGACCCCCACCTTGCCCGAGGCCCGCGCATAGCCATCAGCCATGAAACCTGCGCCCTGTTCGTGGCGTGGCGTCACATGGCGGATGCCACTGCCCGCAAGGCCGCGATAGAGCTCGATCGTATGCACGCCCGGAATACCAAAAACCGTGTCGACGCCATAGCTGCGCAGCAACCGGGTCAGATAGACCCCGGTGCTTGTCTCGGTGCCTGTGTGCATCTGTCAGCCTTTCTCGTGTCGGCGTGCCTGCAACGCCTGTATCGCGGTTTTGCCCAGCACCACGGCCACAACAATGGCGATCAGCACCACCGAAATGGCGGCAATCGCCGGGTCGATATTGTCGCGCAGCCCCATCCACATCATGCGCGGCAGCGTCACCGCCTGAACCGAGGTGATGAACAGCGTCACCCCGATCTCCTCCCAGGACAGCACGAAGGTCAGGAACAGCGCGGTCAGGATGCCAAAGCGGATATTGGGCAGGATCACCCGGAACACCCGCATCGCCAGCCCTGCCCCCATGCTGCGCGCCGCCAGATCAATGCGGCGATCCACCTGCGACAGGGCCACCGTGATCAGCACCACCGCAAACGGCGCGATCATCACGGCATGGGCCAGTGCAACTCCGGCCCAGGTGTCATAGGCGACAAAGCTGTTCACCTTGCTGAGCGAGATCAGAAAGAAATACAGCGTCAGCGCCGAGACCACGGGCGGGGCCACCATCGGCAGCAGGGCCAGCCCCATCAGCAGCCCGGCAAAGCGCGGCTGGATCATCCAGATGCCCAGACTGAACGTCAGCGCCAGCGTCGTGGCCACCAGTGCCGCCACCACCCCGATGCGGATCGACAGCCAGACCCCCTGCGCCCAGGCCGGATTGTCGATCAGTGACTGATAGTGGCGCAGCGACCAGACATCCTCGGGCACGGCCAGATAGCGCGTGGGGGTAAAGCTGACCGGAATCACCGCGATCAGCGGCATCATCAGGAACACCGCAATCAGCGCGGCAAGCGTGGTGGCCAGCAGGCCGGGGCGCAGCGCCGTCATCTTGCCGCCCCCTGCTTGGTCTGCCGCAGCAACGCGGCCAACAGCGCGCCCACACCCAGCATCAGAATGACGCTGATGGCGGCGCCAAGGCCCCAGTCCGGGCTTTGGAAAATGCGCAGGTAAATCAGTTCCGCCACCATCACGCTGCGTCCGCCCCCCAGAATGGCCGGGGTCACAAAGAAGCCCAGCGCAAAGACAAAGACCACAAGCCCTGCCCCCATGATGCCCGCGCGGGTCATCGGCACGAACACCTGCCAGAACACCCGCGTGCGCGAGGCCCCCATGCCGCGCGCCGCCATCAGCACACGTTCATCGACATTGCGCATGGCCGAGGCGAGCGGGAACACCGCAAAGGGGATCAGGAAATGGGTCATGCCGACCACCACGCCAAATTCGTTGCGCACCATGGTCAGCGGCTCTGACAACACGCCCAGCCCTTGCAGCCAGCCGTTGAGAATGCCCTTGTTCGACAGCAGCGCCAGCCAGCCAAAGGCACGGGTCAGCACCGAAATCCAGAACGGGATCAGGATGCACAGCTCCACCGCCAGTTTCAGCGCAGGCCCGCCGCGCACCCAGGCCAGCGTAACGACATAGCCTGCCGCCACCGATGCCAGCGTGACCATCGCGCAGATGCGGATGGTGCGCCAGAACACCGTCAGCACCAGCGGATCGGTCAGCGCCGCCTTGTATTGGCCCAGGCCCGGTTCCGGCAGGGTCACGCTCCAGCGCAGCACCCCCAGAAAGGGCAGCAGATAGGTCAGCGCCAGAAACAGCATCAGCGGGCCGAGCAGCAGGATCAGGCGGGAAGATTGGGTCATGCAGCGCCTCGTGAAAAAGCTCTCTCCGGCGCAGCGCCAGAGAGAGCGCAGGATCAGGCCGAGATGATCTTGAGGTATTCATCCAGCGCCGGGCCGTAGTTTTCTTCGTACCACGGCATGTCGAGCGGGATTTGCAGCGCGAAATTGGCCGGATCCACCGGGTTGAAGCGCGCCTCTTCCGGCGGCAACAGCGCATCGGCTGCCGGGTTGGCCGGTCCCTGGCCCAACATGCGGAACATCACCAGCTGCTTTTCGGGATCCTGCGCCGAGGCGATGAATTTCATCGCCGCCTCGGCCCCAGCGGGATTGCCCTTGATCACCCCCATCGCACCGGGGGCGATCAGGCCCTGATCCCAGATGAACTTCACATCGCCGCCCGAATCCTCTTCGATCAGCTTGGCACGGGTGGACCAGATCAGCGCCATCGACGCCTCGCCATTCAGCAGCAGCGACTGGCTTTCCGATCCGCCGCCCCAGAAAGCCACCACATTGTCCTTGAACGCGGCGAGTTTGTCATGCGCGCGCTTGAGATCGAGCGGATAGAGATCGGCAGGCGCCACGCCATCGGCCAGCAGCGCCGCCTCCCACATGCCGACACCCCATTTGTACATGGCGCGCTTGCCGGGGAATTTTTCGACATCAAAGAAATCCGCCATGGATTTCGGCGGGGTATCGCCAAACTTCGTCGCGTCATAGGCGATGATATAGGAATAGAAATAGGTCGAGGCGGCGTAATCCCAGCCAAAGCCCTCGCGCATCTTGGCACGATCGACCACGGCATAGTCAATCGGCTCCATCATGCCCTTCTTGCCCAGCGCCTCGGCCGAGAAGGGATCGACATCCACGATGTCCCAGCTGGGTTTGCCGCTTTCAAACTGCGCCGCAATCGCGCCTTCGGTCGGGCCCGAGCCATCCTGTTTCACGGTGATGCCCGCATCAGCCAGGAAGGCCTTGCCATAGGCCTCATCATAAGCAGTGCCCGCATCGCCGCCCCAGTTGACGAACACCAGCTCGCCACTTTGCGCCATGGCGACAGTGCCGCGCAGGCCCAGCGCCGTCGTGCCCAGAAACACCGCCGCCAGTTGCGCGAAACTGCGGCGGCTGATCTGACCGCGCTGCGCCCGCGTTGCGAGGATCTCCAGACAGTCGCGTTCGAAATGTTCATTCATCGTCGTCATCCCTGTTATGGTTATTGGTGCAAGATCACAGGTGCCGCCCGTTGCCCGGCAGCGCGTCGTCACAGAAAGAAACCACGGTCATCAGGCCAGCTGGCCCAGACGGCCACACCGGGGGCAAGGCCCGCAGGAAGCTGCGCGGTGGGCAGGCTCAGCGCCAGATCGACACCGCCGGGGCTGCGCAGGCTCAACCGCGTCTCGGCGCCCAGATAGGTCAGATCCTGCAAACTGGCGGCGATGGCATTGCCACTTGCAGGCGAGGCCAGATGCAGCTGCATATATTCCGGCCGGATCGCCAGATGCGCCCCTTGCCCGGCATCGGCGCGCACCGCCTGACCTTCAAACCGGCCATCCACCAGCGGCAGGATGTTGATATCACCCAGAAATTCCGCCACAAACCGATTGGCCGGGCGTTCGTACACCTCGCGCGGGGCGGCGACCTGCTGCAAGCGGCCCTTTTCGAAAATCGCGATGCGGGTCGACAGCGCCAGCGCTTCGGACTGGTCATGCGTCACGAATACGAAGGTGGTACCGGTTTCGCGGTGCAGGCGGCGCATCTCGTCCTGCATCTGGCCGCGCAGGTTCTTGTCCAATGCGGAAAACGGCTCGTCCAACAGCAGCACCGGCGGCGCATAGACCAGCGCGCGGGCCAGCGCCACGCGCTGCTGTTGCCCACCCGACAGGCCGGAGGGGCGTTTGTGGCCATGGCCGCCCAGCCCCACCATTTCCACCATATCGGCGACGCGGCGCTTGATATCCGCCGCACCGCGCCGCTGCACCTTGAGCGGGAAGGCGATATTCTCCTCCACCGTCATATGCGGAAATAGCGCATAGCCCTGAAACACCATGCCAAAGGCGCGATCTTCGGCGGGCATCTGCGTCACATCTTGCCCGTTCAGCGTCAGCCGACCCGAGGTTGCCGCCTCGAACCCCGACAGGATCATCAGGAAGGTGGTCTTGCCGGATCCTGACGGGCCGAGCAGTGTCAGAAACTCGCCGCGCCCGATGGTCAGGCTGATGTCCTCCAGCGCGGTGAAGCGCCCGAACGTCTTGCCGATCTGATGGGCCCCGATTTCTGCTGCCCGTATCTCTGCGGCTTTTGTCACCCTGGATTTCCCCGTTCTGCGCATGGTCAGCGCCATTGATTGCAAAACCCTAGGGACGGGGGCGCAATCATGGCAAACGAAAGTTTTTCGTCCAATCGGGGAATGAAATTTGTCGATGCGGGTAAAGCCACGCCTTGGCTCAGGATTGCGGCAGTTCCGCCCTGAGCCAGCCGCGAAAGGCAGCAACCGTGGGATTTTCCGCCTTTTCCGGCGGCACGATCATGAAATATGACCGGGGAGAGCGGATGGCCAGATCAAAGGGCCGGATCAGCAGACCATTGGCCATCGCCTCGTGGCAGATGAATTCATCACCCATCGCCACCCCCTGCGACGACAGCGCGGCGGAATAGACCAGATTCATGTCCGAGAATCGCAGCCCGGTGCGGCTGCCTGCCTCGGGCAGCCCCGACAGGCGGAACCAGCTGGTCCAATCGTCGAAATCCGTCAGGTGCAGCAGGGTGGCGCGCGACAGATCTCTGGGATTGCCCAGCCCATCCAGCCGGTTCAGCAGCGCGGGGCTGCACAGCGGCGTGAATTCGACCTCTTTCAGCAGCTCCACCTGCATATCCGGCTGGTTTCCCAGCCCGAAGGTAATGAAAAGATCCACATCCGGGTTGCTGACATCATCCAGACGCCGGGGCGTCACCAGCAACAGCGCCACATCGGGAAAGGCGGCATTGAAGCGCCCGATCTTGGTGCAGAGCCAGCTGGAGGCAAATCCGGGCGGGCAGCTGACGGTCAGCGCGCCGCTGATGCCCCGCCCGGCATGGCGCGTGGCAGAGCCTGCCAGCGCCGACAGCGCACGCCGCACATCGGCGGCATAGGCAAGCCCCTGCGGCGTCAGTTCCACCCTTGTGCCGATGCGGTTCATCAGCCGGAAATCCAGATCCCGCTCCAGCAAGCGCAACTGGTGGCTGACGGCGCTGCGGGTCAGGTTCAGCTCGTCCGCCGCCTGCCAGACCGTGCCGTGGCGGGCAAAGCTTTCCAGCGCGCGCAGGGCCTGGGTTGAAGGGATGCGGGACATAGCAGCGGTTCCTGTCAGATCCGCACCAGCCTAGCGCCCCCGCACCGGGCTGGCCAGAGATTGGTGAAAATCATTTGCCGATCCCGCGAAAAGGTTTCACTTCGCCCGATCCGAAACGGCGTGTAGCGATAAGAGACCGTCCTTCGTAGATCCTGCTGACAGGAGCCGTGTTTGCCCCCCCTTTCCGCTGCCCAGACCACTGCCCTTGCGGCGATAGAAGCGCGCAAAGCCGAACTCTCGGTCTGGTGCGCGACGATTTTCGACCATGGCGAAACGGCCTGGCGCGAGTACCGCTCTGCCGCCTGGTATGTGGCGCGGCTGCGGGCCGAAGGTTTCACCGTCGAGGAAGGCTCGGGCGGGATGCCCACGGCCTTTTGCGCCGAATGGCAGAACGGCGCAGGCCCGGTGATCGGCATGTATGCCGAATATGATGCGGTGCCCGGCAATTGTCAGGCGGCCAGCCCTCGGCGCGAACCCCGCGCGGGCCTCGGCTTTCAGGCGGGCGGGCATACCGATCCCCACTCCGGCCTTGGCATCGCCCAGCTTGGCGGATTGCTGGCCACCAAGGCCGCGATGCAGCGGCACGGCATCAAGGGCGGTCTGCGCTTTACCGGCGAACCCGCCGAAAAGGTGCGCGGCTCGAAGCCCATTCACGCCGCCAAGGGCTATTACGACGGGCTCGCGGCAATGCTGTCCTTTCATCCGTTCTACATGCTGCCCATGTGCAACACCGTGCGCTGGGACACGCATTGCGGCGCGGCCTATGCCATGGTGTATCGCTTTCTGTGCGATGCGCCCGAAGGCTGGGGCCGCAGCGACGGCGCACCGATCCCGCAAAGCCATTCGACGGTGCGCGCACCGGGCGCCAATGATGCGCTGAACCTGATGTATCTGAGCAGCAAATCCCTGCGCGACTCCATGCTGCCGCATCAGGGCGGCTGGTCGATCTCCGAGGCGATCCTGACTGCGGGGCAGGCCACGGCAGACAATCTGCCCGCCGGTCTGGCGGAGATCCAGTATATGATGCGGGTGCCGACGCTGGAGATGGCCGAGGCGGTGACAGCGGTGCTGGACCGCAACGCCGAGGCCGCCGCCGCGATGACCGGCTGCCGGGTGGAACGCCATTGGGTGTGCAAATCGCGGCCCGGTCTGGCCAATCACGCGATGGCGCAGGTGGTCTGGGGTGCGCTGCAAATGCTGGGCGCGCCGCAATGGGACGAGGACGCAAAGGCAGTGGCGCGCGAGATTCAGGCCAATCTGGGCCTTGATCCGATGGCAGAGCCGTTCATTGACGAAATGACCCGGCTGATCGACCCCGAGGCGGCCGAGGCGATCCTGCGTCAGGATCTGCCGCCATCACAGCGCAACTCCACCTCGGATGACTATACCGACATGACATGGCACGCGCCGACGGCGCGGTTCTACATCGCCCGGCCCGCGCTGAAGGCCCCGGCGGGATATACCTATCCCACCTGGGTGATGAACGCGCTTGGCGGCATCCCAGCCACGATTGACCCGATGGTGGAACGCGCGGCGCAGGTGCTGGCGCTGTCGGCCCTGCGGCTGCTGGAGGATGACAGCGCGCGCGCGGCGGCATGGACCGAATTTACGCAGCGCACTGGCGGCGGCATCGGCGGTGAGCGCTGGCTTGCGCCGCTGTGCGATTACCCGCCACCCATCCATTTCCGCTGGCCCGAATATATCACAACCCCGCGCGGGCGGGACTGGTGGATCCCCGCCAGCCTGCCCGGCGCCTGAACAGGAGCTTTCCATGAACATCCAGACCCGCAACGAACCGTTCAGCCTGCGCCGCCGCAACCTCAAGGGCGCTACGCCCACCTTGCAGGGCTGGGGCTTTGCCAATGAAACCGACCGGCTGACCGATGTGCTGCTGGGCAGCCCCGCGCATCTGCGGCATCTGTCGACCTCCAGCCTGTCGCGCAAACATCTGCGCGAAAATCCCTGCAATGTGCAGGTGGCACAGGCACAGCACGCCGAACTGGTCGCCGCCTATGAGCATTTCGGGGTGAAGGTGCATATGGTGGAGCCGGAACCGGAACTGCCGATGCAGGTCTATACCCGCGATTCCTCGGTGATGACGCCCTACGGCGCGATCATCACCGCGATGAGCCAGTGGTGGCGGCGCGGCGAGAATTACGCCGCCATCCGCAATTACGAAAAGCTGGGCATCCCGATCTATGACATGGTGACGTCAGGCACTTTTGAAGGCGGTGATTTCAACGTGATCGAGGAAGGCTGCGTGCTGATCGGCTGCGGCGGGGCGCGCACGCAGGAAGAAGGTGCCCGGCAGGTGCAAGGCTGGTTCGAGGCCGAGGGCTGGGAGGTGCGGCTGGCCTTCATCGACGAATATTATGTGCATATCGACCTGATGGTGGTGCCGATCGCGCCAAAGCTGACGGCGGTCTGCCTCGCCTGCACCGAACCCGCGATTGTCGACTGGCTGCGCGCCAAGGGGCATGAAATCATCGACGTGCCGTTCCCGGATACGATGGCACTGGGCTGCAACTTCATGTCTCTGGGCGGCGACCGGGTGATTGCCCCCACCTCGTCGCAAAGCCTGATCGGGCAACTGAAGGCGCGCGGCTTCGAGGTGGCATCGGTGGATATGTCTGAAATCTCGAAAACCGGCGGCGGGATTCACTGCATGGCGCAGGCACTGCGCCGCGCGCCGTGATGCTGGCCGAGCTGCTGGCGGCACTGGGGCCGGCAGGCTGCCTGACCGGCGACCGCGTGGCCGAGGCCGCGCGGTCGGATGCCAGCCGCAGCGGGCAGACCCTGCCACTGGCGCTGCTGCGCCCGTCCAGCGTGGCCGAAGTCTCGGCGGCGCTGGAGATCTGTCACCGCCACGGACAGCCGGTGGTGCCGCAAGGCGGCATGACCGGGCTGGCGGGCGGGGCCAATCCGCGCTCTGACGACGTGGCGCTGTCTCTGGCGCGGTTTGCCGGGGTGGAGGAGATCGACCCCGATGCCGGAACCATGCTGCTGCGCGCAGGCACAGTGCTGGAGCGGGCACAGGAGGTAGCGGCCGAGGCGGGCTTTCTGCTGCCGATTGATCTGGGCGCGCGCGGCTCTTGCCAGATCGGCGGCAATATCGCCACCAATGCGGGCGGGTTGCGGGTGATCCGCCATGGCATGACACGCGACAATCTTCTGGGGATCGAGGCGGTGCTGGCGGATGGCCGTGTCGTCTCGTCGTTGGGGCGCATGGTCAAGAACAATACCGGCTATGATCTGCGGCATCTGTTCTGCGGGTCCGAGGGCAGTTTGGGCGTGATCACCCGCGCCGTGATCCGGCTGCGCCCGCTACCCGAGGCGCGGCAGACCGCGCTCTGCGCGCTAAGCTCTTACCGCGCGGTGCTGACCCTGCTCGACATGGCGCGCAAGACCCTGACGGTGTCGGCGTTCGAGGCGATGTGGCAGGATTATTTCGCCTTCAACCAACAGATCGCCCGGCTGTCTCTGTTTGCCAACCCGCCACCCTTTGCCGTGATCCTTGAGGCGGAAGGCGCGGGGCTGGAGCCGCTGCTGGAACAGGCGTTCGAGGCCGGGGTGATTGACGACGCGCTGGTGGCGCAATCGCAGACCGACGCCCGGCGCTTCTGGGAGGTGCGCGAGGGGCACGCGATGGAAACCGCGCTGCCCGGGCTGATCAATCTGGACATCAGCCTGCCGGTGGCGCGTCTGGATGATTTTGCGCAGGCCTGCCGCGCCGGGCTGCGGGCGCGCTTTCCCGATGCGCATGTGTCCTTTTATGGCCATGTGGGCGACAGCAACCTGCATGTCGCGGTGGCGCTGGCCGACAATGCAGAGGATGGCGGGCATGAGGTGGACCGCATCGCCTATGATCTGGTGCGCGGCTTTGGCGGCTCCATTTCCGCCGAACATGGCATCGGCACGCTGAAACGCGATTGGCTTGGCCATTCGCGCAGCCCGGTGGAACTGGCGGTAATGCGGCAGATCAAGGCGGCGCTGGACCCCAAGGGCATCCTCAACCCCGGCAAACTGCTGCCTGCTTGACCTTGGCTTGCGCCGCCGGGATGGTGGGGCCGCAAGCGGAAGGAGAGCACCATGGCGCAGCAGGACGCGGCCCCGGCCCTGAAAGAGATCTTCAACGTCGCAGCCCTGGAAGAGATCGCGCAGGCAGTGCAACGGGTGCATCCGGCGTTTCCGGCAACGCGCTTTCTGGCGCTCTGTGCCGAGGGTCATGCCGATATGGCCCTGATGGCCCGCCTGCACCGGGTGTCAGAGGCGCTGCACGCCACATTGCCCGCCGATTACCTGACGGCGCTGGACATCCTGCTGCGGCTGGTCCCGCATCTGAAACGCGGCTTCCTCACGCTGTTCCTGCCGGATTTCGTCGCCCGTTATGGGCTGCACAGCTTTGAGCCGTCGATGGAGGCGCTGAAGGCCTTTACCCCCTATGGATCATCGGAATTCGCGGTGCGCGCCTTTTTGCGGCAGGATTTTGACCGCACGCTGGCGGTGATGCAGGAGTGGGCCGGGGATGACGATCCGCATGTTCGGCGGCTGGCCAGCGAAGGATCGCGGCCCCGGCTGCCGTGGTCCTTCAAGCTGGATCGGCTGGTGGCGGATCCCGCCCCGGTGCGGCCCATCCTGACGGCGCTGAACGCGGATCCCAGCCTTTATGTGCGCAAATCAGTGGCCAATCACCTGAATGACATCAGTAAGGACCATCCGGGCTGGGCGCTGGATCTGATCGGCGCATGGCCCCGCGATGTGCCCGAAACGGCATGGATCACCAAACATGCGCTGCGCAGCCTGATCAAGGCGGGCGATGGCCGCGCGCTGGCGCTGATCGGTGCAGGTGGTCCGGCGCAGGCCCGGGTGGCCGATCTTCAGATCAGCCCGGCGGCGCTGGCCCTGGGCGGTGAGATCACCCTGAGCTTTGCGCTGATTTCTGACGCGGCAGAAGCGCAGCGGCTGGTGGTGGATTACGCGGTGCATTACGTCAAGAAATCGGGCGGCAGCGCGGCCAAGGTGTTCAAGCTGAAACTGCTGACGCTCGACCCCGGCGCGGTGCTGCATCTGAGCCAGCGGCGCGCCCTGCGCAACTTCACCACGCGGGTGCATTATCCGGGGCGTCACCGGGTGGATATTCTGGTGAATGGCGCCGTGCTGGCCAGCGGCGCCTTTGATCTGCTGCCCGAGGCGTCAGAGGGGCAGGGCACCGCCCTGCCCTGAGCCGTCAGCGCGCGACCGGCACGCCGCCCGCAGTGGCAAGGCTGAGCGCGACATAATGCGCCGCCTCGGCCCGGATGGCCTGCGCGAGGGCACGACGCGCATCGAACTCGGTGCGCTCGGCATCCAGCACCGCCAGAAAATCGCCCTGCCCCAGATCGAATTCGGCCCGCGCCAGATCCAGCGTCTGCCGCGAGGTGCTGACCAGCTTGTCCTGCGCGCCGATGTTGCGGGCATCGCGGCGATAGGCCGACAGCGCCGCCTCCACCTCTTCCACCGCTTTGGTCACTGCGGATTTCCACGCAAGCTCCGCCTGCACCGCCCGGGCCTCGGCCCCGCGCAGGGTGGCGCGATTGCGCCCGCCATCAAAGATCGGCAACGAGATCTGCGGCCCGAAGGACCAGGTGGTCAGCGCGCCGGAGGCCCGCGCCTCGCTCGCCGTCACGGTGCCACCCAGCGACAGCGACGGATAAAGGGCCGCCCGCGCCACCCCGACCGAGGCCGCAGCCGAGGCCAGATCGCGCTCTGCCTTGCGGATGTCGGGGCGGTTGCGCAGCACATCGGCAGGCACGCCGATTGCGGCGCGATAGCGCGGCCGCGGCTGCGCCATGCCCTTTTGCAGATCGGCGCGCAGGCGGCTGGCCGATTGCCCGGTCAGCGTGGCCAGCCGATAGATCGCCTGATCATAGCCCACTTCCAGCGCGGGCAGCTCTGCCTCGGCCACGGCCACCAGTTGTTCGGCCTGCAACACATCCAGCCGCGCCACGCTGCCCAGATCGAACTTCTCGCGCGTCAGGCTCAGGCTTTTGCGGCGGCCCGACAGGCTGTCTTGCGTCAGCGCGATGCTGTGCTGGTAAAAGCGCAGATCGGCATAGGTGGTGGCGATTTCGGCCAGAATGGCCAGACGCGCCACATCCGCCGACAGATAGGCCGCATCCAGCTGCGCCGCAGCCGAGCGTTTGGCGGCGCGATTGGCCCCGAACAGATCAATCATCCAGCTGGTGTTCAGCCCGACGCTGCTGGTGCTGTCTGCGCCCTTGCCTTGCAGATCGCTGCGCCCGGCACTGCCCGTCGCAGACAGTTGCGGCAGATCGGCCGCTCCGGCGAGGCCCGCATTGGCGCGGGCCTCGCTGATCCGCGCCACCGCCTGTTGCACATCGAGGTTCTGTGCAAGGCCCTGCTGCATCAGGGCGTCTAGGCGGCTGTCGCGGAAGGCCGCCCACCATTGCGGCGATTGCGCGGTGTCGGCGGCGGGTTTGGTGCCGGTGAAGGCGGCAGGCACGGAAACGCTGGGCGCTTTGCTGGATGCCGCCGGGCCGTCACCCGGCAATACGCAGGCAGACAGCATCAGCAGGGCAAAGCCCGGAACGGTAAAACGAAGCGAGGTCATGGAAAGGCACCTGTCGGGCAAGGGAGGGGCGGCTGCGGGCGGCATCGCGCCCGCAGCAAGTGGGATCGGCAGACCGCTCAGACGGCGGTCGTGTCAGGTTTTGACGCCGTGCCGTCAGGGCCGGATGATCCGCTGCGCGAGCCGAAAAGCGACAGCACAAAGACGAAGAACACCGGCACAAAGAAGATGGCAAAGATGGTGGCCGCAATCATGCCGCCGATCACCCCGGTGCCAATCGCATTCTGGCTGGCCGCGCTGGCCCCGGTGGCAATGGCCAGCGGCACCACGCCCAGCGTGAAGGCAAGCGAGGTCATCAGGATCGGCCGGAAGCGCAGCTGCGCCGCCTGCACCGCCGCATCACGCAGGCTCAGCCCCTGTTCGCGCAGCTCTTTGGCAAACTCCACGATCAGGATCGCGTTCTTGGCCGAAAGCCCGATGATCGTGATCAGACCCACCTTGAAGTAAAGGTCATTCGGCATGTCACGCAACCAGACGGCAGCCACACAGCCCGCGACCCCCAGGGGAACCACCAGCATCACCGACAGCGGGATCGACCAGCTTTCGTAAAGCCCCGCCAGCAGCAGGAACACGAACAGGATGCTGAGCCCGTAAAGGATCAGTTCCTGCGAGCCGGACTGCAGTTCTTCCAGCGATTGCCCGGTCCATTCAAAGCCGAAACCTTCGGGCAGTTCGGCGGCCAGCTGTTCCATCGTCGCCATGGCGGCCCCGGTGGAGGAACCGGGCGCAGCGCCCCCGGACAGGCGCACCGCCGCATAGCCGTTGTAGCCAACCACCTGCGACGCGCCATTCTGCCAGGCGACGCTGGCGAAGGACGAGAAGGGCACCATGCCGCCATTGCTGTTGCGCACGGTAAGCTTCAGCAGATCTTCGGCCTGCATCCGCGCATCCTGATCCGCCTGCACCACCACCCGCTGCAAACGCCCGGCATTCGGGAAGTCGTTGACATAGGACGAGGCGAGGTTTTGCGAAATCGTGGTGTTGATGTCCACGAAGGTCACGCCAAAGGTATTGGCCTTTTCGCGGTCGATGGTCAGGATCACCTGCGCTGCGGGCGGCATGCCTTCGCTGCGCAATCCGGCAATCACGCCGCTTTGCTGCGCGCTCTGCATCAGTTGTGCCGCTGCGGCCTGAAGCGCCTGTTGGCCATGGCCGGCACGGTCCTGCAAGCGGAAGCTGAACCCCCCCGAGGTGCCAAGCCCCATGATCGCCGGGGGCGACAGGGCAAAGGCCTGCGCATCCTTCAGCCCGAACAGCTGCATGTTCGCGCCATTGGCCACATCCTGCGCCGCCTGATCGCGGTCGGCCCAGTCCTTCAGCGTGACGAACATCAGCGCCGCGTTGGTGCCGGTGCCCGAGAAGCTGTAGCCCTTGATGCCGACGGCATTTTCAACCGCCTCATTGCCGAGGAACAGCTGTTCGGCGGTCTGGATCACCTCCATCGTGCGGTTGCCCGATGCGGTAGGCGGTGTTTGCAGGTCAACGATGATGAAGCCCTGATCCTCGTTCGGCAAGAAGCTGGTCGGCAGTTTGACGAAGCCGAAGCCCACCGCGACGCCGATCACCAGATAGATCACCATCATCAGGCCGGTGCGCCCGGTCAGCCGCCGAACCAGACCGGAATAGCCCTTGGTCGAACGGTCAAAGCCGCGGTTGAATAGGCCAAAGAAGCCGCGTTTGGCATGGCCCTGCCCCTTCTCGATCGGCTTGAGGAAGGTCGCGCACAGCGCGGGCGTCAGGCTAAGCGCGAGGAAGGCCGAAAACAGGATCGAGGCCACCATGGTCAGCGAGAATTGCCGGTAGATGATGCCCGTCGATCCGGCAAAGAAGGCCATCGGAATGAACACCGCCGACAGCACCAGCGAAATGCCGATGATCGCACCGGTGATCTGGCCCATGGCCTTGCGGGTCGCCTCTTTCGGGGGCAGCCCTTCGCTTTCCATGATCCGCTCGACGTTTTCCACCACCACGATGGCGTCATCGACCAGAATCCCGATGGCCAGCACCATGGCGAACATGGTCAGCACGTTGATCGAAAACCCCGTGGCCAGCATCACGGCCATCGTGCCCAACAGTGCCACCGGCACCACCAGCGTCGGGATGATGGTGTACCGGAAGTTCTGAAGGAAGATGAACATCACGATGAACACAAGGACGACAGCCTCGATCAGCGTGTGAACCACCTTTTCAATGGATTTCTCCACGAAAGGCGCCGTGTCATAGGGGATGGAATAGGCAACACCTTCGGGGAAGAATACCGACAGCTCTTCCATCTTGGCCTTGATTGCCTCGGAGGTCGCCAGCGCATTGCCGGTCGAGGCAAGCTGCACCCCCACGGCGGCGCTCGGCTGGCCATTCAGCCGCGAGGAAAAGCCATAGCTTTCGGCCCCCATCTCGATCCGGGCCACATCTTTCAGCCGCACCGCAGAGCCATCAGGATTGGCGCGCAGGACGATGTTTTCAAACTCGGTCAGGGTGTTGAGCTGCCCTTTGACCAGCACGGTCGCCGTCAGCTGCTGCGCAATCGGGTTGGGGTCGGCACCGATGCTGCCCGCCGCCACCTGCGCATTCTGCGCTGTGATTGCGGCCGTCACATCGGCACTGGTCAGGCTCAGCCCGGTCAGCTTGCTCGGGTCGATCCAGACCCGCATCGCGCGGCCTGCGGCAAACAGCTGTGCTGCGCCCACACCATCAATCCGGCGGATCTCGCCCAGCACGTTGCGGGTCAGATAGTCGCCCAGATCCACCTCGTCACGGGTGCCATCGGTCGAGGTCATCGACAGGATCAGAAGAAACCCGGCACCGGCCTGTTCGACACTGATCCCCTGCTGCGTCACGGAACGCGGCAGGCGCGGCTCGACCCGGCTGACGGCATTCTGCACGTCAATCGTGGCCTTGGCGACATTGGTGCCCGGCGTGAAGGTGGCGGTGATGGTGATCCGCCCCGACGCATCCGAGGTGGATTCGAAATAGGTGATGCCTTCGATGCCGTTCAGCTCTTCTTCGATGGGCTGGGCGACGCCGGCATACATCTCTTCGGGCGAGGCCCCGGTATAGACAGCCGACACGGAAATCTGCGGCGGGGCCACATCCGGGTATTGGCTGACGGGCAGCATCGGGATCGACAGGATCCCCGCGATGGAAATGAAGATGGCGATGACCCAGGCAAGAATGGGTCGGCCAATGAAAAACTGTGCCATGAGCGCGCGCCTTATTCGTTGGCTGCGGCAGGCGCAGCGGCGGGGTCAGTCGAAGCCGGAGCTGGTTCGGTCGTCACCACCTCGGGGGCCACGGTCGCACCGGGATAAAGCTTCTGCGCCCCCTCGACGACGATGGTTTCACCGGCTTCCAGCCCGCTTTCCACCAGCCAGCGGTCGCCCAGCGTGGCGCCAAGCCGCACGCGGCGCAGATCCACCAGCGTTTCATCCTTAAGCACATAGACCTGTGCATTGCCCTGCGCGTCACGCATCACGGCCTTCTGCGGCACCGCCAGCGCGTTCTTGCGCACGGCCTGTTCGATCCGCACCCGCACATAAAGGCCGGGCAGCAGGTCGCCTTCGGGGTTCGGAAACTCTCCGCGCAGCGTCACCTGCCCCGTGGTGGCATCCACCGCCGCCTCGGAAAACAGCAGGGTGCCCTTGTGCTGATAGGGCGAGCCGTCATCAAAGAACAGTTGCACCGTGGCCGCGCCGGGGGCGGTTGCCACCAGTTCGCCGGCCGCCATCGCGCGTTTCAGTTGAAACAGTTCTGACGAGGATTGGGTGAAGTCGGCATAGACCGGATCAAGCTGCTGGATCAACGCCAGATGCTGCTCGCCGGTCGCGCTGACCAGCGCGCCTTCGGTGACCAGCGCCCGCCCGATCACGCCGGTGATCGGGGCGCGCACTTCGGTGTAATCGAGGTTCAGCGCCGCTTCGGCCAGCGCCGCATCGGCAATCGCCACATCCGCCTCGGCCTGTGCCACCAGCGTTTCGGCATTGTCCAGCTCGACCCCGGACGAGACATTGCGTTCGCGCAGCTTTTTCTGCCGCTGCAATTCCACCTGCGCATTGGACAGGGTGGCCTTGGCGCGGGACAACGAGGCCTCGGCACTGGCGACCCGCACCCGGAACGGCGCGGCATCAATGCGATAAAGCACATCGCCTTCCTGTACGCGGCTGCCCTGTTCGAACACCCGCTCCACCAGAATACCCGAGACGCGCGGGCGCACTTCGGACATGCGGGTCGCAGAAATGCGGCCCGGCAATTCATTGATGATCGGCAGTTCTTCGGGCGTCAGGGTCAGAACACTGACCGGGGTTGGTGGCATCTGCCCGCCCTGCTGCGCAAGAACCGGGGCAGAAAGGGCGAGAGTGAGCGCCGCAACCGGCGCGAGGAGAGAGGGAAACCGGATCATCTTGAACCTGTGATTGAAGGCGATGGCACCAGAATGGCGCGTGGCTGTGGGGTCAGTCTTGCAGCGGATCAGGGGCTGGCGGCAGGGTGTCTGCGCTGGCGAGGGTGCGGATATCCTGCATCACACGGGCGCGCAGGTCTTGGTCAAAGCTGTGGAAGCCCAGATATTCCATCGACATTACCCCTTGCAGCGCCAGATAGGCCAGCATCGCCACCCGCGGATTTTCCGCGCTGTCGGTGATGCGGGCAATATCGGCAGTGAAAAGATCACGCAGGATATTCTGACAACTGTTGGTGGTGCTGAGCGATGCTGTCAACACCATGGCCGAAGCCATCTCATCGGCGGAGGGCGCTTCGCAGGCATGGTCGATCACGGCGGCAAGCCAGGCCGCCGTGCTGCCGCCCGCCGCATCTGCCGCCGCATGGATCGCGGCGCGCTTCGCCTCGACCCGGTTACGGACATAGGCGGCCATCATTTCGTTCTTGTTGGCAAAATCATAAACGACGCCAGCCTTGCTGATGCCTGCGGCGCGCGCCACGGCATCAATCGTCAGCGCGGCGGCACCCTGCTGATGCACGACCGCCTCGATGGCATCCATGATCGTCTGGCGATCTATGGTTTTCCTGCGGCCCATTGTTTTGCCTGCATAAATAGAAATACGTCCGTTCGTGTATTTTCTTTTGCCTCATGCGTCAAGTCCAGCAGACATGACAAAGGCCCCTTGCGGGGCCTCTGTGCAACAGTGCGGTGCGGCTGACAGGCTCAGAAATCGAGGTGTTCGACGTTGAGCGCGTTCTGCTGGATGAACTCGCGGCGCGGCTCCACCACATCGCCCATCAGCTTGGTAAAGATGTCATCGGCATCGGCCACATCATCCACCTTCACCTGCAACAGGGTGCGCGCCTCGGGGTCCAGCGTGGTTTCCCACAGCTGTTCCGGGTTCATTTCGCCCAAACCTTTATAGCGTTGCAGCGACAGGCCCTTCTCGCCCTCGGCCAGCACTGCCTTCAGCAGATCAACCGGGCCGTGAATCGCCACATCCCGATCCTTGCGCACAAGCTGCGCCGGGCTGGTGAACACATCGCGCAACCCGCCTGCCAGACCGGACAACCGCCGCGCCTCGCCCGAGCGCAGAACGGCACCGTCCAGCGCGCGCAGCTCTTCAACGCCGCGCAGCACCCGGCTCAGGCGGATACCATGATCCTGAGTGATGCGCCCGGTCCAGCCGCGCTCATATTCCACCGCAACCCCGTCCAGCCGGGTGGCAACGGTATTGGCCACCAGTTGCAGGTCGGCATCGGCCTTGCCAGCATCAAAGGCACCGGCCAGCGCGGCCTGCTCCACGATATTGCGCGGGTAATGCGTCGGAAACGCCTCCAGAACCCGGCGGAACTGGCGCGCGCCTTCCACCACCCGGGCCAGATCGGCCCCGGCAAGCTCCTCACCCGAGCCAAGGCGCAGCACCGCGCCATCAATGCCCATCTCGATCAGGTAATCCTCGAAGGCGGCCTGATCCTTCAGATAGACCTCGGATTTGCCGCGCGATACCTTATAGAGCGGCGGCTGCGCGATATAGAGGTATCCGCCGTCGATGATCTGGGGCATCTGCCGATAGAAGAACGTGAGCAACAGCGTGCGGATATGCGCGCCGTCGACGTCAGCATCGGTCATGATGATGATCTTGTGATAGCGCAGTTTTTTGATGTCGAACTCGTCGCGGCCAATGCCGGTGCCCAGCGCCGTGATCAGCGTGCCCACGGTTTCAGAGGCCAGCATCCGGTCAAACCGGGCGCGTTCCACGTTGAGAATCTTGCCGCGCAACGGCAGCACCGCCTGGTTCTTGCGCGAGCGCCCCTGTTTGGCCGACCCACCGGCCGAGTCACCCTCGACGATGAACAGTTCGGACAACGCCGGGTCTTTTTCCTGACAATCGGCCAGCTTACCGGGCAAGGAGGCCACATCCATCGCCGTCTTGCGCCGGGTCAGTTCGCGCGCCTTGCGCGCCGCCTCGCGGGCCAGCGCCGCTTCGATGATCTTGCCGACGATGATCTTGGCCTGCGCCGGATTTTCCTCGAACCATTCGGCCAGCTTTTCGTTCACCAGATTCTCGACCGCCGGGCGCACCTCGGACGACACAAGCTTGTCCTTGGTCTGGCTGGAGAATTTCGGATCGGGCACTTTCACCGACAGCACGCAGGTCAGGCCTTCGCGCGCGTCATCGCCAGTGAAATCGACCTTTTCCTTTTTGGCAATGCCCGATGATTGCGCATAGGCGTTGATGGTGCGCGTCAGCGCGCCCCGGAAGCCCGCCATATGCGTGCCGCCATCGCGCTGCGGGATGTTGTTGGTAAAGGGCAGCACGTTTTCGTGGTAGCTGTCATTCCACCACATCGCCACTTCAACCCCGATGCCGCCACGTTCCCCGATCATGTAGATCGGCTCCGGCATCACCGAGGATTTGGACCGGTCAAGGTATTTGACGAATTCGCGCACACCGCCATCATAAAACAGCTCGGTGCGGATCGGTTCGGCATGGCGCTCATCCTCGATGATGATGCGCACACCCGAATTCAGGAAGGCCAGTTCGCGCAGCCGGGTTTCCAGTGTCTTGAAGCTGTAGTCCAGATTCGAGAAGGTGCCCTCGGGGATATTGGTCTTGGCCGAGGCCAGAAACCGGACCTGCGTACCACGCATCCCCGGCGCCGGGCCGACCTCATGCACATGGACGACACATTCGCCATGTTCGAACCGCGCGCGATATTCGGTATCGTTGCGCCAGACCGTCAGTTCCAGCCATTCCGACAGCGCGTTCACCACCGAAACGCCCACGCCATGCAGACCGCCCGACACCTTGTAGGCATTGCCGCTGTCATCGGTATTGTTGAACTTACCGCCCGCGTGCAGCTGCGTCATGATCACTTCAGCCGCCGAAACGCCCTCTTCCTGATGGATGTCCACCGGAATACCACGCCCGTTGTCGCGCACCGATACGCTGTCATCGGCATGGATCTTGACGGTCACGGCGGTGGCGTGGCCAGCCAGCGCCTCGTCGATGCCGTTGTCGACCACCTCATACACCATATGGTGCAGGCCAGACCCGTCATCGGTATCCCCGATATACATGCCCGGACGTTTACGAACAGCATCCAAGCCCTTGAGAACCTTGATGGAATCGGCACCGTATTCTTGCGGCTTCTTCGCGGCTTCGGCCATGTATTCTGCATCCCTCGAATGACCTGCGAGTTATAGCGGCTGGGGGGGGCAATGTCACCCCTTACCCCCAAGATTTGGGGGGGTGGTCCCGTCAGGTCAGGCCGGTCTCAGCTGAGCGCGATAAACAGCCCGACACAGACCAGCAGCACACCAGAACCCACATTCAACCGATGCAGCGCCTGCGGGCTCGACAGCAGCGCCCGCGCCCGGTCCAGAAACAGCGCCAGCCCCAGATTGCCCAGCATCGGCACCAGCGCCGAAATCAGCAGGATGGCGGCAATATCGGCAGCGGTCACGCGCGACAGATCAAAAAAGCCCGGCAGAACCCCCATATAGAACAGGATCGCCTTGGGATTTCCGATCACTGCCGCCACCCCCACCGCAAAACCTGCCCACATGCCCGGACGGGTCAGCGTGCTGTCGGCATCCGGCGGCGCGGCGGGCTTTCGGATCAGCAAGATCCCCATCAGAATAAAGGTGGCCGCAGCCACCCATTGCATCGCATCCAGAAATCCGCCGTAGAGCGACAGGATCCAGCTGAGCCCAAACACCGCGCACAGTGGCCAGAGCAGATCGCCCAGCGCCACCCCCACCGCCAGCGGCCAGGCTGCCGAAAACCCGCCCGACAGCGCCCGCGCCACCAGCGCAACCCAGACCGGGCCGGGTATGACCCAGAGCAAGGCCATCCCCCCCGCATAAAGCAGGAGGTCATATGCGGACACTGTCATGGTTTACTCCGGCAGGGTCAAAGACCCGTCTTCGGCCAAGGGCCAGAACGGGTTCATGGCCACCTCCCAGACATGGCCATCCAGATCGGACCAATAGCCGGAATATCCGCCCCAGAACACTTTCTCGGGGGCTTTCAGTGCCGTGCCCCCTGCCGCAAGCGCTGCGGCATAGGCGGCATCCACCTCGGCCTCGGTGGCAAAATTCTGCGCCAGCGTCACGGCGCCCACACCCAGCACCGCACCGGGACGCCCCTGATCAGCAGCCAGATCGGCCAGCCCGAACAAGCCCAGCACCGCACCATTCATCTGAAAGAAGGCGACACCTGGCTGGCTTTCCTTATGCTCCACCCAGCCGAGACGGCCATAAAACGCCCGTGACGCCGCCAGATCCGCCACGCCAAGGGTTGTCAGGGTCACACGCTGCGGAGTCATTGGGATACCTCAAGAATACACGATTGGCCTGCCTCATCGGCAATGGCGAAGGTTTGCCCGCGTGCGGCCAGACTGTCAAACAATCCCGGCTCCGTCCCCGTCATCAGCGCCTGCGCCCCCAGCGCGCAGAGCTCATCATACAGCGCGGCGCGGCGACCGACATCCAGATGGGCGGCCACCTCATCCAGCAGCAGGATCGGCGGCGCCCCCAGATCGGCCGAAAGCGCCCGCGCATTGGCCAGGATCAGGCTGATCAGCAGCGCCTTCTGCTCCCCGGTCGAACATTGATCGGCGGCAACGCCCTTGGCCGAAAACACCGCCGCCAGATCGGCGCGATGCGGCCCGATCAGCGTGCGTCCGGCCGCCAGATCGCGCCGCCGCCCCGCCGCCAGCGCCTGCGCCAGATCCTCCGGCGCGCCTTCGGGATGCAGGATGGCCAGATCGGCGCGGGGAAAGGCGGTTTCCGCCCCGGCCTGCGCCTGTTCCAGCCGCGCCACGGTCAGCGCCCGGTTGGCGGTGATCACCGCCCCCGTGGCCGCCATCTGCGCCTCCAGCGCGGCATACCAATGCGGATCCGACACCTGATCTTTCAGCAGCCGGTTGCGATCCCGCATCGCCTTTTCATACCCCAACACCGCCTCGGCATGATCGGGCACAAAGCTGAGCGTCATCCGGTCCAGAAACCGCCGCCGCCCCTCCGCCGCCTCCAGCCACAGTCGGTCCATCGCGGGCACCAGCCAGACCATGCGGGTGATCCGCGCCAGATGCGCCTGCGGTACCGCCTTGCCATCAATCCGCACCTGCCGCGAGGCCCCGCCTTCGGCCCAGGTCTCCACCTCATGCGCCGCCGTCAGCCCGGCCACGCGGGCGCTGACCTTCCAGCCGATCGCCTCGGGTCGGCGCGCAATCTCTTCGGCCCCGGCCCGGCGCAGCCCGCGACCCGGCGACAGCAGCGAGATCGCCTCAAGGATATTGGTCTTGCCCGCGCCATTCGGCCCGACCAGCGCCACAGGCCGCCCGTCAAACGCCAGCCGCGCGGCGCGATGGCTGCGAAAATGCGACACCGCCAGCGACAGGATGGCCAGACCGCTCACGCTTTACACTTTCATCTTGGTGGAAATATCCCACGGGGGTCCGGGGGTGTGAAACCCCCGGCGTCCGGTCACACGCGCATCGGCATGACGACATAGACCGCCGACATGTCATTGCCTTCGCGCATCAGCGTCGGGTCGCCCGCCGAATTGAACAGGAACACCGCGTTTTCACGATCCACCTGCGACGCGATCTCCAGAAGATATTTGGCGTTGAAGCCAATCTCCAGCCGCTCGTCGCCATAAGCCACGGCCAGCTCTTCTTCGGCGGCACCGGAATCGGGCGCATTGACCGACAGGATCAGCCGATCCTCATCCAAGCTCAGCTTCACCGCGCGCGAGCGTTCGGAGGACACCGTAGCCACGCGGTCCACCGCCTTGGCGAAATCAGAGGCATCGACCTCAAGCCGCCGGGTGTTGCCGGTCGGGATGACGCGGGTGTAATCGGGGAAGGTGCCGTCGATGACCTTTGAGGTCATGGTGATCAGCGGCGTGGCAAACCGTACCTTGGTTTCCGACACCGAAACCGCGATCTGCGCCTCGTCATCGTCCAGCAGCTTGCGCAGCTCGTTCACCGTCTTGCGCGGCACGATCACGCCCGCCATGCCCTGCGCGCCCTCCGGCAGTGGCGCGTCGATCCGGGCCAGACGGTGGCCATCGGTGGCCACACAGCGCAGCACCGGGCCGTCTTCGCCGGTGGCGACATGCATATAGACGCCGTTCAGGTAATAACGGGTTTCCTCGGTCGAGATAGCGAATTTCGCCTTGTCGAACAGGCGGCGCAGCACCGGGGCCGGGGCCGCGAAATTGGTGGAATATTCCGAGCTGGCCATCACCGGAAAATCTTCTTTCGGCAAGGTCGCCAGATTGAAGGTGGACCGGCCCGCCGCCACGGTCAGACGCCCGGCGGCGCTGTCTTCCGACAGGGTGATCAGCGATCCATCCGGCAGTTTGCGCACGATTTCGTGCAGCATGACCGCCGACACCGTGGTTGCCCCGGCGCGTTCGACCATGGCAGGCGCGCGGTCCACCACCTCGATATCCAGATCGGTCGCGCGGAAGCTGACCTGATTGCCCTCGGCCTCGATCAAAACATTGGCGAGGATCGGGATGGTGTTGCGGCGCTCCACAACCGATTGCGCCTGCCCCACAGCTTTCAGAAGCGTGCCGCGTTCGATGCTGATCTTCATCCCTGTCACCCTTTGCGTTCGGCCCGATCCAGGCGGGAAAACGAAATTACCCGGTTCCCGCCGGTCATCAAGCCTTTTCGCGGACTTTCTGTTGCTTTGCGGGGGCCGTCAAGCCCGCCCCCGCACTCTCGCCGCCCTGATTGCGGCTCAGGCCTGCAACAACCGCTTCAGCAGTTGCAGATCATCGGCCAATTGGCTGTCGGTCGCCATCAGCTCTTCAATCTTGCGAACACCGTGCATGATGGTGGTGTGGTCACGTCCGCCAAAGCGGCGACCGATTTCCGGCAGACTGCGCGGGGTCAGCTGTTTGGCCAGATACATGGCGATCTGTCGTGGCCGCGCGATGTTGCGCAGACGCTTCGGCCCGATCATGTCGGACAGGCGGATGTTGTAATGTTCCGCCACCTTGCGCTGGATTTCCTCGATGGTGACCTTGCGGTCCGAGGCGCGCAGGATGTCGGCCAGACAGTCCTGCGTCAGATCCAGCGTGATTTCGCGGCCTACAAGGCTAGCAAAGGCGAACAGCCGGGTCAGCGCCCCTTCCAGCACACGCACATTGGTGGTGATGCGATGCGCCAGAAACTCCAGCACGCCATCGGCCATTTTCAGGCCCTTGTACTGGCTGCGGTAAAACTCGGCCTTCTGTTGCAGGATGCCCAGCCGCAATTCGTAATCGGTCGGGTGCAGGTCCACCACAAGCCCACATTGCAGGCGCGATTTGATCCGCTCTTCCAGATCCTTGATCTCGCCCGGGGCGCGGTCGGCGGAAATCACGATCTGCTTGTTCTGATCGACCAGCGCGTTGAAGGTGTGGAAAAACTCTTCCTGCGTAGAATCCTTGCCTGCAATGAACTGCACATCATCGACCATCAGCACATCGACCGAGCGGAACAGCTCTTTGAAATCCATGATCTGCTTTTCGCGCAGCGCCTGCACGAACCGATACATGAACTGTTCGGCCGACAGATAGAGCACCCGCAGATGCGGCTGACGGGTTTGCAGCTCATGCGCGATGGCATGCATCAGGTGCGTCTTGCCCAGGCCCACGCCGCCATAGAGGAACAGCGGGTTGAAGGTCACAGGCCCCCCATCCGCGACACGGCGCGCGGCGGCATGGGCCAGTTCGTTCGGTTTGCCGACCACGAAGCTGTCAAAGGTGAAACGGGCATCCAGCGGTGCCCCCGGCATTTCTTCATCGGCCTGACGCGCCTTGGGCGCGGGCTTGGCCTTGACGGCAGGCTTGGCCGCCACAGCGGCATCTTGCGCCCGCGGCGCGCTGTTCACGGCAAACTCCACCCGCTCCACATCGGCGCCGGCAGCATTGAGGTGGTGGCGGATATGATCGCCATAGTTGCGGGAAACCCAGTCGCCAAAAAAGGTGGTCGGCACTTCGAATCGTGCGACACCGTTTTTAAGCTGCGACAGCTTCAGCGGTTCGATCCAGGTGGTGTAGTTGTTTTTTCCAACACGTTTTTGCAGTTGCTCACGAATCTCGCCCCAAGTTTCGTTTGTCATTCTCTTTTCAACCCGTCCCGCGCCATTCTTGGCCTGATTGGGGCGCATACACCGCCCATTTCATACAAAAGCCACACCGCCCGTTCCGGCACAAAACCCGGACATGGCAGGCGCTTCGCAGCAGCCCATAGGGGAACGGCACGCATGAAAAGGCACGGTCGGAAAGTTCCGGCCATGGCCTTTCAGGCGTCGAATCTGGAGCAAGTACGCTCAGACCCATAACTCATTGATCGCAAATCCGAAAACGGATCCCAGCGCGGCAGAGCGCGGGGTGGCAGACCGATGTTTCAGATCGCAATCGCGTTATGTCCCCCAGGACAACGTGAATCGCTTGGACAAGCTAGCAAGCCGCGCACGGGGGCTGCAACCGAACTTCGTTGTTGACAGAGGTTTGTTGCAGCGAATCCCAAAGCCAGTGCAAACGCGCAACGCTTGGCCGGAATTCAGGAAAAAAGTGCATAAAAATGCAAAAAGCGCGCCATTTGGCGCGCTTCAGCAAAATCTTTTAATATCAGGATCAGGCGGTTGCGGTCGCGCCCAGAGCCTTCACGCGCGACGACAGGCGCGACATTTTACGGCCCACGGTGTTCTTGTGCAGAACGCCTTTGGTGACGCCACGCGCCAGTTCCGGCTGTGCCAGTTTCAGCGCGGCAGCCGCAGCAGCCTGATCGCCCGACGCCAGCGCCTCTTCAACCTTGCGCAGGTAGGTGCGGATGCGCGAGCGGCGCGCCTTGTTCACGGCATAGCGGGTTTCGGACTGACGGGCGCGTTTTTTGGACTGGGGCGTATTCGCCATGGGGAAGTTCCTATCGTCTGGATCGTTTGCATTTCAGTTGCACAATAGACCCAAGACGCCCGCCCATAATAGCGGAACTGATTCTTGCCTAAGCGGGCCCACGCGCATGTAGGGGGTGCCTTTACGCCAAGTGCGGCGTAAAGGAAAGGGAAAAACCGGGTTCAGCGGTCGCGGAACTGCGGCTGGCGCTTTTCAAGGAAGGCCGCCATGCCCTCTTTCTGATCTTCGGTGGCAAACAGCGCATGGAACAGGCGGCGTTCAAACAGGATGCCCTCGCGCAGCGTCGTCTCATAGCTGCGGTTGACCGCTTCTTTCACCGCCATCGTGGTCAGGCCGGATTTTTCGGCAATCTTGGCGGCAGCCTTTCTGGCTTCGGTCAGCAGATCCTTCACCGGCACCACGCGCGACACAAGGCCGGACCGCTCTGCTTCGGCGGCATCCATGAAGCGCCCGGTCAGGTGCATGTCCATGGATTTCGACTTGCCGACAAAACGGGTCAGGCGCTGAGTGCCGCCGATCCCGGCCACAACGCCCAGATTGATCTCCGGCTGACCGAATTTCGCGGTTTCCGAGGCGATGATGAAGTCACAGGCCATGGCGAGTTCGCAGCCGCCGCCCAGCGCATAGCCCGACACCGCCGCGATGATCGGCTTGCGGGTGCGGACGATGGCATCGGATTCGGCGGCAAAGAAGTCCGACATGAACATGTCGACAAAGCTTTTCTCCGACATCTCCTTGATGTCGGCACCCGCCGCAAAGGCCTTTTCCGATCCGGTGATGATGATGCAGCGCACCGAATTGTCGGCATCGGCGGCTTTCAGCGCCTCCGACAGTTCCGACAACAGCGTGCTGTTCAGCGCATTCAGGGCATCGGGCCGGTTCAGCCGGATCAATGCGACATAATCCTCGATTTCGACTATCAGTGTCTCGTAGGCCATGCGAGGCTCCTTTGTGGTCTTGCCCGACTCCTAACAGCCTCGGCCCAAGGTTCAAGCCATCTTCCCGCCCTCAGCGCTGACAGATCGGACAGAAAAAGCTGGACCGCCCGGATTGCACCAGCCGCTGCACAACACCTGTGCAGCCCGGCGTGACACAGCCCGCCCCCTCCCGGCCATAGACCCGGAAGCTGTGCTGAAAATAGCCCAGATCGCCATCCGCCTGCCGGTAATCGCGCAAGGACGAGCCGCCCGCGGTGATCGCATCGGCCAGAACCTCCCGGATCAGCGGCACCAGACTGGCGGCCTCGGCCCGGCTCAGGCTGCTGGCGCGGCGTTCGGGGTGGATACCGGCGCGGAACAGCACCTCGCAGACATAGATATTGCCCAGCCCCGCCACCAGATGCTGATCGAGCAGCGCGGTCTTGATCGGCGTGTTGCGCCCGGCAAGCCGCGCCACCAGATAGGATTCGTCAAATTCATTGCCCAACGGCTCTGGCCCAAGCACCGACAACAGCGGATGCGCCTCCGCCGTGGCCGTCGCCATCAGATCCATCGCGCCAAAGCGACGGGCGTCATTGAAGGTCACGCGCGCGCCGCCCTCCAGATCAAACACCACATGGTCATGTTTCGCAGGTGCCGGATGGGCGTGATGGAACGCACCCAGAGCCGCGCCGGAAATCAGCATCCGCCCCGACATGCCCAGATGGATCAGCAGGCTTTCCCCGCTGGACAGATCGGCCAGAATGTATTTCGACCGGCGGCGCAGCGCCTCGATCCGTGCGCCGGTCAGGCGCTCGGCCATGCGCGGTGGAAAGGGCCAGCGCAGATCGGGACGGTTGACCTGCGCCTGAAGAATAAGGCGGCCCGTCATCACCGGCTCCAGCCCGCGACGGACGGTTTCAACCTCGGGCAGTTCGGGCATTCGGCACCTCTGGACAGTTGGGCGCATTGCAGCGCGCGCATTGCGCCCTATAAGGTGTGGCAAAAGCAATGGCGGCAAGTGCAGATGACCGACGAAGAGCAAAAGACCCATTTCGGCTTTCAGACCGTGAACGAGGCGGAAAAGGCCGGCATGGTCCATGGCGTGTTCACCCGCGTTGCCAGCAAATATGACATCATGAATGATGTGATGAGCATGGGGATTCACCGCATCTGGAAAGATGCGATGATGGATTGGCTGGCACCACGGCCCGGCCAGCGCCTGCTGGATGTCGCCGGGGGCACGGGCGATGTGTCCTTCCGCTTTCTGAACCGGGCACCGGGTGCCCATGCCACCGTGCTGGACATGACCGAAAGCATGCTGGTCGAAGGGCGTCAGCGCGCCGAAGCCAGCGACATGGCCGACCGGCTCGACTGGGTGGTCGGGGATGCGATGGCCCTGCCGTTCAAGGCGAATACCTTCGATGTCTATACGATCAGCTTTGGCATCCGCAACGTGACCCGGGTGCAGGATGCGCTGAACGAAGCCTATCGCGTGCTGCGCCCCGGCGGGCGGCTGATGGTGCTGGAATTCAGCCAGCTGCCCAACGCCGCCATGCAGAAAGCCTATGACCTTTACAGTTTCAATGTGATCCCGGTCATGGGGCAGATCATTGCGAATGACCGCGACAGCTATCAGTATCTCGTGGAAAGCATTCGCAAATTCCCCGATCAGGACACGTTTGCCGCCATGATCCGCAAAGCGGGGTTCGGTCAGGTGAGCTATCGGAACCTGTCCTTGGGCATTGCCGCGCTGCATTCCGGCTGGAAGCTGTAAATGCGCGGTCCGCACAACATCATCCGTCTGGTGCGCACACTCGCCACGCTGGAACGCAGCGGCGCGATTGGCGTGGTGCTGGAAGCGATGGACGCCCCGCCCCGGTTGCGGCTGGCCGCGCGGGTGCTGGGATGGCCGTTCAAATGGCTGGGGCTGAAGGGGGATCCGGCACTGCCCCCCGCCACGCGCGCCCTGACGGCGCTGGGTCCGGCCTATATCAAATTCGGCCAGATCCTGTCGACGCGCCCCGATATTGTCGGCGATGAGCTCGCGTTGCAGCTGAAATACCTGCAAGACAAACTGCCGCCCTTCCCGGTGGAGGTGGCCAAACGCATGGTCGCGGAAGAGCTGGCGCTGCCGGTCGACCAGATGTTTTCCGAATTTTCCGAACCCGTCGCCGCCGCCTCGATCGCGCAGGTGCATCGGGCGCGGCTGGTCGATACCGGGCAAGAGGTGGCGGTCAAAGTGCTGCGCCCCGGCATCGAACGCGCCTTCCGCAAGGATATCGACGCCTTCTATTTCGCCGCGCGGGTGATCGAAACGCTGTCGCCCGCCTCGCGCCGCCTGCACCCGATGGAGGTAATCCGCCATTTCGAGGGCGTGGTCATGGGCGAGCTGGATCTGCGGCTGGAATCCGCCGCCGCCGCCGAATTCTCCGCCAACACCGAAAAGGATGAAGGATTTCAGGTGCCCGCGCCGATCTGGCATCTGTCCAGCCGTCAGGTGATGACGATGGGCTGGGCAGAGGGCGTGTCGATGGCCGACAATCTGGCGATTGATGCGGCCGGGCATGACAGAACCCTTCTCGGTGCGCGGGTGTTGCAACTGTTCCTGCAACACGCGCTGCGCGACGGCTATTTCCACGCCGACATGCACCAGGGCAACCTGAAGGTCGCGGCCAGTGGCAATATCATTGCCTATGATTTTGGCATCATGGGGCGGCTGGATGAATATACCCGCCGGGTTTACGCCGAAATCCTGTTTGGCTTCATCCGCAAGGATTATCGCCGGGTGGCGGAGGTACATTTCGAGGCTGGTTATGTTCCAGCCGACCGCGACATCGACGAATTTGCCCGCGCCCTGCGTGTGGTGGGTGAGCCGATCTTCGGCATGGATGCCTCGCGCATCTCCATGGCGCGGCTTTTGTCGTATCTGTTTGAAGTCACAGAAAAATTCGGCATGGAAACCCGCACCGAGCTGATCCTTCTGCAACGCACGATGGTCGTGGTGGAAGGGGTGGCGCGGGGGTTGGACCCGCATATCAACATCTGGCAGGTCGCCCGGCCCATCGTGGAAAGCTATATCGCCCAGAATGTCGGCCCGCGCGCCTTGCTGCGGGATCTGGGCAAGACCATGCGGGTTCTGGCCCGGTTCGGCCCCAAGCTTCCGGGCATGGTGGAATCGCGTCTGATCCAGCAGACTGAACCGGCCCCCGCGCCGCGCCCGGTGCTGCATCCCGTGATCTGGATGGGGTTGGGTGGCGGCTTCGTGGCGCTTGGTGTGGCGCTGGGATCCCTGCTTTAAAGCCGGGCTATCTCCAGCCGACAGGCCGCCGCATAATCCGCATCCCCCTGCGCCGCACGCCAGGCGCAATGCGCCGCAATGCGCCAATGCAGCAAGGGGCGCAGCATCAGATAGCGCTGCACAACCGCGCGATCCGCATAGGCGGCAAGGAAAGCCTCAGCCTCCGCTTCGGTCAGCGCCGCGCCGCGATACAGAAGCTGCATGGCAGGCGACAGGAAAAGCGCAATATCATCAACGGGATCGCCAAGGCCGGGGCATTGCCAGTCAATCATGGTGATGCGGTGCCCCGCAACGATCATATTGCCGGGCACCGCATCGCCATGCACCAGCCTCGGCCTGGCCAAAGCCGCGACCTCGGGCACTTGCGGCTGTGCGGGTAGCCACCCTGCCGGGGCAAAGCTGTCGGCATGGCGGGCAATCGCGGCGCTTCCCATTGGCAGCAAACGCAACGGCAGGCTCTGGCGATGAATGGCAGACAACACGGTCGCAACCTGCGCCGGGCCGCTCTGCCAACTCTGCCCAGATTGATGCCGGTATGCGATCCAGCCGTCTCCGCGATACAGCAATTCCGGCGCAAGACCCGTCGCCGCAAGCCGCTGCAACACCATCGCCTCTGCGCCTGGATCATTGGGGAACAGCGGGCTTGCCATCATCGGGCGGTAGAGCTTGATGGCCACATCCGCCACTTGCCAGACTAGATTGCTGCGCCCCCCCGTCAGGGCAAGCCAAGGCTGCTGCCGCAACGCAGGAAACGCGCCCAGAACGGCGCGGTGCAGCGCCGGGGGCACTGTCAGGTCGGATGCGGAGGCAACTGTCGTCATGATCAGGCGCGACGCTAGGCGCAGAGACGCGCGGTGGCAAGGGTGGGCAAGGGTCATTCACGCAGCGCAGTCACAGCGGCAACAGAGACCTCTGCCCCCCCCTCCATCAACAGCGTCATTCCAGAGGCGCCGCCGCGAACCTCGGTGATCCGCCCGTAAAGCTCGACGGCGGTATCCTCCAACTGCTCGCCATTGCGATAATTTTCCAGCGTGAACGTATACAGGCCGTCGGGCAAGGGCGCCTCCTCGATATCAACGGGCGTCCACTCATATTCGGTGGCATCCTTGGGCAGATCCAGCCGGTTGACCACCTCCCCCTCCGCGTTGGTGACCACCATCACCACCCGATCAACCCCCGCAATCGGATTGGGCGAGAGCGCGATTGCCTGCCCGTCGGTGATCAGCCCCGGCATGGCGGCCCGCGCCTCGCTGCCCACCCAGGTCGCCATCTGCGCCATGCCCAACATGCCGAACTGCGTCTGCATCGCCTCCAGCAGCTGATTGGTTTTCGTCTGTTGCTCGACCCCGGAAAACGTGGCGAGCTGCACGGCATAATCAGAGCTGTCGATCGGGTTCAACGGATCCTGATTCTGCAACTGGGTCGTCATCATTTTCAGGAAGGTTTGAAAATCCGAGGCGACGGTGGTCCGGTCGCGGCCCAGCGGGCCGGTGGCGCCAGATCGCGAAGCAGACAGTGCCGCATTCACTTGCATGATGGTCCTTTCAAAGCCTGAGATTGAGGCCAGATCCCGGCGAGACCTGCACCGTTTGCAGCATCCTGTCACCGGACGGCGCAGGCAGGGCCGGGGCGGCAACAGGCGCGGTTTTGTCCTGTGCGGCCTGCCCATCCTGGCCCCATTGGCCAAACGTCATTTCGGATTGGGCAAACCCCGCCTCCAGAAACTCCTGCGCCAATTGGTCGGCATTGCGCCGCAGCAGATCGAGTGTTTCGGAGCGTTCCGCTATCAGATGCACTCGCATCACCTCACCATCCGGGGTCAATGACAGCTGAACGCGGCCAAGCTCTTCCGGGGCGAGGATCACTTCGATAGCGGTTTCTGAGGGCGGAGCGACGTTTGGCTGTGCCAGATCCGGCCGGAGCGTTTCAAGGCACAGGCGCAGCTGGCGGGCGGCCACCTTCGCCACGTCGCCCTGCCCGGTTTCGGCCAAAGCCCGACCCTCCGGGCCAGACGCGGGCACGCCGGTTTCAGCACCGTCATCTGCCATCGCCAGATCCGCATCGTCGGGCGAAACGTTGGCACCTGCCTGCGGTTCGGCCTCTGCGGCGACTGGCTGCACGTCCGGCTCTGCATCGCCACCCGATGCCTGCGGTTCGGTGGGATCATCCGGCAACAGCGGCTCTGGCGCCGACAGCGTTCGGGCAAACACCACAAGGCCAGCCGGAAGCTGTGCCGATGGCGGCGTGATGGGCGGTTCCTCTTGCGGGGCGGCTTGCGTCGTTGTTTGCAGCGGCGCTGCAGGATCGCCGTCAATCTGCTGAACGGCCTCGTCCGGCAGATCCGGCCCGCCCTCGATCACCGGGGCAATCGGCTGCGGCATCATCTGGGCAATCGCAGGTGGCTCCACCAGCGCGGGCGGATCAGGATCATCAGTCTGGTCGCGCGTTTCGACCTCGGGATCGGCGGTCACACTCAGATCAAATACAGCGCCAAAGTCCTCCGCACCCGGCATCGTCGCCACAGCTTTCGCCATGGGCGTCGGGGTCACCTTGAAAAGGGTCAGAACTGGAATCACCGGGGCCTCACACTCTGCAACCAACTTCCCCGTTATCAGGGCAACTAATTACCGGATGTTTACCTGCCATCACCGATAGTGCCGAAAATCTGATACAAAAGGAGAACGCACATGCTGCCCCCCCTTCTACCCGACCCCCGCCGCAGTTGCCTCGGCGCGCCTTCCGCCGCCTTGCCGGACAGGCAGGCGCAGATCTGCCAGAAAGCCATTGATCTGGAACAGATTTTCCTTGCCGAGATGCTGGCCCATGCCGAGATGGGAAACACGGCGGCATCGTTCGGCGGTGGCATTGGCGAGACGCAATTCGCCTCTTTTCTGCGTCAGGAGCAGGCGCGCGCGATGGTGACGGCAGGTGGCATCGGGCTCAGCGAATCGCTTTTCAAGGCTTTGACAGAGGCAGACACCGATGGAAACTGACCCCCTGCAGCGGCTTGATCATACGATGGATGCGCTGCGCGCGGCGCTTCTGTCAGGCGACCTTCTGGCGCTCGAACCCCTTGAGGCCATCCTGACGGCGGAAAGCGGCAGTCTTGCGGCGGAAACGCCAGCCGACAGCCTGGCGCGGCTGCGCGGCAAGGCGGCACAGAGCGAGGTTCTGCTGGCTGCAGCGCTGCGCGGCTTGCGATCCGCGCAGCGTCGCATGGCCGAGATCGAGGCGATCCAGAACGGCTTTTCCACCTATGACCATCAGGGACAGCGTCAGGCCCACAGCACGGCGGCGGGCGATCTGGCACGACGTTTCTGATCTGATTCAAATACCGAGAATTTCCATCCGAACCAGCAAACAACTTTAGGGAACTGTTAGAACTTCGTCTGCATCACTGACAGGGCATCCCATGGTGGGTTGGCGCGGTCGCCGTTCAGGCACCGCAAGGGCGAGAAAGCCGGAATTGCCGCAGATCTGCGGCGTGCCATGCCTGACGCAAAGCGCGGGCATATCGAAAGGTAGAGGACATGTCGTCCATTCTGACAAATACCAGTGCCATGGTCGCCCTTCAGACCATGAAAAGCATCAATTCCAACCTGAGCCAGGTGCAATCGGAAATCTCGACTGGCAAATCCGTGTCGACGGCGCGTGACAATGCGGCAGTCTGGGCCATCTCGAAAGTGATGGAATCGGATGTGAAAGGCTTCAAAGGCATTTCCGACAGCCTCTCGCTCGGCTCTTCGACCATTTCTGTTGCCCGGCAAGCGGCGGAAACCGTCACCGACCTGCTGACCGAGATCAAGGGCAAGATCGTGGCGGCGCAGGAAGACAACGTCGACCGCACCAAGATCCAGACCGATATCAGCGCGCTGCGTGACCAGATCGGTTCGGTTGTGGGCGCGGCACAGTTCAACGGCCTGAATCTGGTGGATGGATCGCAGACCACGGTGGATGTCCTGTCGTCGCTGGACCGCAGTGCCAGCGGAGTTTCCGCCTCCAAGATCACCGTCACCGCGCAAGACCTGTCGGTCGGCGGCTATGCCGCGAATGATGTGTTCAGTGCCTCGACCGGCGGCACGATTTCGGGCGCGGGCGATACCTTCGTGCTGTCGCTTGATGCCGCAGGCGGCACCGATGACATCACGATTGCCGATGGCACAACCGCTTGGGCGGCGGGTGACAAGATCACGATGCGCGTTGGTGACAAGACCGCATCCTACACAGTGACCGCTTCTGACATCACGAGCGGCGCGAATACCGTGCCGGATCTGATCGCCGTGGGCATGAAGAACGCCATCGACGCCTTGGGCATTTCGGGGCTGACGGTGGATTATGACAGCGGCTCGCCCGGTCAGCTTGCCTTCACCAATGACGGCACGACCGACCTCGCCGTCAGTGGCCAGTTCAAGAATGCAGGCTCCGGGGGGCTTGGCGCGCTGAGCAGCATTGATGTCTCCACCGCTTCTGGCGCAGATTCCGCCCTGACGGCGATCGAGGGCATGATCCAGACCTCTATTGATGCGGCGGCAGAGTTCGGCTCCACCCAGAAGCGGATTGATATCCAAGCCGATTTCGTGGGCAAGCTGAGCGACTCGCTGAAAGCGGGCATCGGCACAATGGTCGACGCCAATATGGAGGAAGCCTCGGCACGACTGCAGGCCCTGCAGGTGCAGCAGCAGCTTGGGGTGCAGGCGCTGTCCATCGCGAACCAGTCGCCCCAGAGCATCCTTTCGCTCTTCCGCTGACGGACCTTGCCGTGGCGCGCGCCCTGCGTGCCACGGCCCCCTCTGAAGCGCGTCATCACCGGAAGGAAACGCCGTGAACTCCATGCACCTGGCACGGGCAGCCTATGGTCAGCCAGAGACCCCTGTTCGTTCGAACCGACAGATCGAATACGACCTTTTCGCGCGTATCACCAAACACCTGACCGAGGCGGGACAGGCGCGGGCCACAGATCACCCGGCGTTTGTGAAGGCGCTGCATGCCAATCTCGCCCTGTGGCGCACTTTGGCCAGTGACGTAGCCGGGTCGGCAAATAGTCTGCCGCCCAAGCTCCGCGCGCAGTTGTTCTATCTCTATGAATTCACGGCGGAACACAGCCGCAAGATCCTAGCCGATGGCGCAGGCCATGCCGTGCTTGTGGATATCAACACCGCCGTGATGCGCGGCCTGCGCGGCGAAGGAGACAACCTATGAGCGGGCTTGTCCTGAAGCTGGGCCCGCATGAACGCGTGCTGATCAATGGGGCAGTGATCGAGAATGGCGACCGCCGGTCACGACTGGCCATCATGACGCCGAATGCGCATATCCTGCGCCTGCGGGATGCCATTCATCCCGAACAGGTCAATACGCCGGTGCGCCGGGTCTGTTATATCGCGCAACTGATCCTTTCGGGGGATGCAGACCCCGCCCAGGCCCGCCTGCAATTGCTGCGCGGCATCGAACAGTTGAGCCAGGCGCTGACCGATCATGACAGCCGGACCCAGCTTGACCTTGCAACAAAGGCGGTGATTGAAGACCAGCCCTATCAGGCCCTGAAGGCCCTACGCAGCCTGCTTCCGCGGGAAGAGCGCTTGTTTGCGGCCCATCTGTCATGAGCTTTTCACCGGTTGTCCCGCTGTCGGGCTATGCCGGCTGGAGCTTTCTCAAGCGCACCATGGAGAGCCAGAAAGCCGCCTATGAACAGAACCCGGCGCTGAAGCGGGATGAAGATTACTTTCGGGCCAAGATCGGCGGCATCAAAACCGCCGAAGCCCTTGTCTCTGACAAACGGCTGCTGCGGGTTGCCCTCGGGGCATTCGGGCTGTCAGATGATGTGAACAACACCTATTTCATCCGTAAGGTGCTGGAGGACGGCACGCTCAAGATCGGCGCTTTGGCAAACAAGCTTGCGGACAAGCAATATGCCGCGTTTTCAGTTGCTTTCGGGTTTGGCGACTACAGCACCCCCAGAACCCAGCTTTCCGATTTTCCCGACATGATCCTGAAGAAATACCGCCAGCAGGAATTTGAAGTCGCGGTCGGTGCCAGCAATTCCGCGATGAGACTGGCCTTGTTTGCAGAACGCGAATTGCCTGCGCTTGCGGGCAAGGCACTCAGCGAAGATGGCAAGTGGTTTACCATCATGGGATCACCGCCCCTGCGCGCGGTTTTCGAAAGCGCGTTTGGACTGCCCTCATCTTTCGCGACACTCGATCTGGATCGGCAGCTTTTTTTCCTGAAAGACAAGGCGCGCGCGATGTTCGGCGGCGACAGTGTTTCCCAATTCGCGGACACGGGGCAGAAGGAAAAACTGCTGCGAAACTATCTTGTCAGATCTGATCTGGCGTCCAGCGAACTGTCCAATATGACAAAAGGCGCAACCGCGCTGCAAATCCTGCAACAGCGCCAATTTGGGGCGCTTTGACTACGTAATGGCTAGGGTCAGGACCCATTGATTATCCTCTTGACGTTTCCCCCTCCGCCTAATCCAGTTTGAGGTAGACTCTGGCCCAACTGAAAGGACCAGAGATGAAGCGCAGCAGGTTCACCGAAGATCAGATCATCGGCATTCTGAAGGAGCACGAGGCCGTGATTTCCGTCGCCGATCTGTGCCGCAAGCATGGCGTCAGTGATGCGACGGTCTACAAGTGGAAAGCCAAGTATGGCGGTATGGATGTGATCGAGGCCAAGCGGCTGAAGGGTCTCGAGGACGAAAACGCCCGGCTGAAGCGGTTGCTGGCGGATGCGATGCTCGACAATGCCGCGCTGAAGGATCTCCTGGGAAAAAAGTGGTGACGCCCGCCGCAAAGCGACAAGCGGTCGCGCATCTGGTGGCAGATCACGGGATGAGCGAGCGGCGGGCGTGTCGGGTGATCGGTTGTTGCCGGATGACCATGCGCTACGAGGCGATCCGTCAGGATGACCCGGTGCTGCGTGAGCGGCTGAAAGAACTGGCGCGGGTGCGCCGCCGGTTCGGCTATCGGCGGCTGCATGTGTTCTTGCGGCGCGAGGGGCATGAGGTGAACCACAAGCGTCTGTTCCGCATCTACCGCGAGGAGCGGCTGCACGTGCGTCGCCGCGGTGGGCGCAAGCGGGCGATAGGGACGCGAGCCCCAATGACGCTGCTGTATCGACCCATCTGAATCTGCTCAGGTTAAGCCGCTAATCTGAATGCCTCGGCAGGCGTGCGCATGGCAAGCGCCTGATGCGGGCGGTGGTTGTTGTAGAAGCTGATCCAGTCGCCGATAGCGCGTGTTGCATGCTGGATGCTGTCGAAGCGTTGGCGATGGACGCATTGCTCTTTCAGTGTTCGGATCACGCGCTCGACCATGCCGTTCTGTTGCGGGCAGTGGGGCGTGATGAACTCCTGCTTCAACCCGTAGCTGCGGACCAGCGCCGTGAACTTGCGACTGGTAAAAACCAGCCCGTTGTCCGACCTCAGCAGGAACTCCTGCGTGACCCGGCCCAAGGTGCCGAACCTGGTGATCAGGGCATGCTCCAACGCGCTGGCGGCGGTGGTGGCCTTGCCGGATCGCGACAGATGCCAGCCCAACAGCTCGCGGGTGTGGCAGTCGATGACCAGGGCCAGCGTGGCCCAGCCATCTCGCCCCGCCCAGACCCGGCACATGTCGGTCGACCAGCGTTCGTTCGGGGCCTGGGCCACGGACGGGACGGCTTCGATGCGGGGACGCATGCCAATGGGCCGCTTGCGCACCTGCCAGCCTTTGAGCTGAAAGACACGCTGCACTGTGTTTTTGTTGAAGCCGAGCAGCCAGGCCACCGTCCTGTAGCCAAAGGACGGTTCCTGCTCGATCATGGCCTTGATCGGCTCAGCGAAACGCGGATCGACCTTCGGAACCGCCTTGGTTGGCCGGTAATAGACCGTCCGGCGGGGCACGCCAAACCAGGCGCAGAGCCTGGTCAGCGGCACCTTGATGCCCTCAGCGAGAAGGCCCTGATGGATGCTCTGGATCATTTGTCGTCCGCCGCATCCAGCAGGGCCTGGAATTTTTTTCGGGCGCGCAACTCCAGCATGGCCTCGCCGTAAGCCTCCTGCAGGTCCTTCAGCTGCTTCTCGTATTGCTCGCGGATGTCGAGCGGGTTCGCCCGCAGGGAATTCTCCATCCCCCGCTTCGCGTCTTCAACCCAACCCTCAATTTCGGAGGGCGAAAGGTCGAAGGACCGGCTGGCCTCCGCCACCGTGGTCTTGCCCTGAATGATCTCAATCACCAGCGCGGTTTTACGCTTCGCCGTCCAGCGTTTGATGCTGTCGTCCATGGTCACACTCATCGCTACCTTCTCCCTTGTAGCATGAGCAGGAATTCAGTGGGTCAATACAGATCTACATTAATTTAATCACAATTAATTATAATAACTAATAAATATTATTATCCACAGCCAGAAGATCCGCCACTCAAATTGGTTGACAGAAAAATAATTCTCCGACCTCTTGTTAAATACCAGTATATTCACGTCTTAGTCGGCCCTCACAGTTCAGTGTTACCGCCCCGCTTCTGCGCTGTATCTGGTGGCAGCATACGGCCCCTATGCTTTGCTTCGACACGCCAGAGCTTCTTGTGGAGGCCATCGGCTTCGAGGTGGCGGTATCGTCCGCCTGAGAACTTGCCCCAGTCCAGAGCGAAGCCGCATTTCACCATTTCCGCCGACAAGTCCCGTCCATCTTCGAGGGTGCAGGTTGCCACAGCCCGTTCATAAGATGAGCTACCATCTGTAACGGCTGTTACCACCTGCCCGCGACAAAGGGCCATCAACGCACGTTTGGCTAGTTGGCCGTAGGGGTGATCCAGCTCCGGCGCGTCGATTCCGGCGAGGCGGATATTCACCTTGTTGATGACGATGGTGTCGCCATCAACGACCCAACAGTGCCCCCGGATGATCTGTTGCCCAAGCTGTTCCTCAACCTGCCGCAATGGTTCGTTTGGAGGATGAGGGACCGGCGCTGGGATCGGGTGATAGCTACGGGCTGAGCGCCTATAACGATACCTTTGGCGCTTGGGCGCAAAGAGTTTCAACAGCAGACGAAGCAAACCCATTTCACGCCAAATCCAACAACCCTCGCGTGCAGTTTGTCCGCTGACATTGGCGCCAGCAAGCCCAATCTGCTGCCCCCTCACGGCCAGAGACCATCAAACGCTGCGCTCTTGCAGAAGTGTCGCTCCCAGGGCGCCCTGCCAGCCGTGAGAGGCTGCGCAGCATTTGCCTGTCATCTGTGGTCACGCCGTCGGCTTGCGATACTGCGCTGGTCTGGAGAGGAAAGACTTCACTTGGCCCCCGCGCTGCCCCCTGCCCTTCTGCGGTGTTCGAGGTGGCGCTGTGGTGGGGGGGCGGTGCGCTGTTGGGTACGCGAGATTGTTCTCTGCCGTAGCACCGTTGTAGCACCATGCTTCCAGAATGCAGAAGGCCGCCCCATGGGGCGCCGTGCATGTATTTGATATGTTTGTCTAAATTTGGTTGCGGGGACAGGATTTGAACCTGTGACCTTCAGGTTATGAGCCTGACGAGCTACCGGGCTGCTCCACCCCGCGTCCGTATCCCGAGGGCTTAGTGCTGCGATCGGGGATTTTTGTCATCGTTTTGAGAGGTTTGGGTTCTTGCTAGGTTTGGCGGTGACCTACTCTCCCACGTCTTAAGACGCAGTACCATTGGCGCGGCAGCACTTAACGGCCGAGTTCGGGAAGGGATCGGGTGTATTGCTTGCGCTATGACCACCAAACCGAGAAAGAACCCGCGCTGGATTTTCCAGCGCGTTACAACATCGTTTTGTTCCAAGTCTGTGTGCTTTTGACATGTCTCAGTAATCAGCCTTGCTGTTACTGGATCAAATCAAGCCTATCGGGCAATTAGTACCAGTCAGCTGAATGCATTGCTGCACTTACACCTCTGGCCTATCGACGTGGTGGTCTTCCACGGCCCTCAGGGAGACCTTGTTTTGAAGGGGGCTTCCCGCTTAGATGCCTTCAGCGGTTATCCTGTCCGAACATAGCTACCCAGCACTACCGTTGGCACGATAACTGGTCCACCAGTGGTTCGTTCACCCCGGTCCTCTCGTACTAGGGGCAACTCTTCTCAAGTCTCCTACACCCACGGCAGATAGGGACCGAACTGTCTCACGACGTTCTAAACCCAGCTCACGTACCTCTTTAAATGGCGAACAGCCATACCCTTGGGACCTGCTCCAGCCCCAGGATGAGATGAGCCGACATCGAGGTGCCAAACGATGCCGTCGATATGGACTCTTGGGCATCATCAGCCTGTTATCCCCAGCGTACCTTTTATCCGTTGAGCGATGGCCCTCCCACTTGGGACCACCGGATCACTATGACCGACTTTCGTCTCTGCTCGACTTGTCAGTCT